>JANPFZ010000514.1:0-1576 GCA_031423655.1 Polaromonas sp. | reverse complement strand
CCCAGCCCCGGCGTCGGTAGACCCAACAAGCCTTCATGGCTGCGGTCCAGCAGCATCTGCATGCCGACGCAGACGCCAAACAGCGGCTTGCTGGCAGCCGCATGCAGCACAGCATTTTTCAAACCCGACTCGGCCAATGCGCGCATGCAGTCGTGCATGGCACCCTGCCCCGGCAGCACGACGCGCTCGGCGTCCATCACGTCTTGCGGCCTTGCGGTGACGACCACGTGGTAGCCGCTGCCTTGGGCTACATGCTCGACCGCCTGCGACACCGAGCGAAGATTGCCCGAGCCGTAGTCAACGACGGCAACTGTTTTCAAGAAATGTCTTTCAAGGGATTTTGCTATTATTTTTATAGCTACTTAGGCACGTATTACATGGGCTAGATGGCTAAAACGCTTAAAATTTACAGCCAATCCAGTCTCCATCGCGCCATCGGCCTACAGCGAGCCTTTGGTCGACGGAATCACGCCAACCGAACGCGGATCAATCTCAAGGGCCATGCGCAGGGCTCTAGCGAAGGCCTTGAACACGGTTTCGGCTTGATGGTGGGCGTTGTCGCCGCGCAGGTTGTCGATGTGCAGCGTCACAAAGGCGTGGTTGGCGAAGCCCTGGAAGAATTCGTAAGCCAGTTGGCTGTCGAAAGTGCCGATCATGCCGCTCTTGAACGGCACATGCATCTCCAGCCCCGGCCGGCCCGAAAAATCGACCACGACGCGGCTTAGCGCCTCGTCGAGCGGCACATAGGCGTGGCCATAGCGGCGCAGGCCTTTTTTGTCCCCTACCGCCTGCGCCACCGCCTGGCCGAGCGTGATGCCGACGTCTTCGACCGTGTGGTGGCCGTCGATGTGAAGGTCGCCTTTGGCCTGAATGTCGAGGTCGATCAGTCCGTGTCTCGCAATCTGGTCGAGCATGTGGTCAAAAAACCCTATGCCGGTGGACAGGCTGGCCTGGCCCGTGCCGTCGAGGTTGACCTTGACGGTAATTTGCGTTTCGGCAGTGTTGCGCGAGACCTCGGCGGTTCGGGGAGAAAGAGCTCCCATTGGCATTGAAGTGGGGGTGGTCATAAGGATTCTTGAAGGGCAGCCAGCATTTTCGGGTTCTCGCCGGCAGTGCCGACGGTGAGGCGCAAACAATTGGCAAGCAATGGGTGCATTTTAGAAACGTTTTTGACCAGCACGCCGCGCGCCTTCATGCCGTCGAAGGTTTTGGCGGCATCGGGGACACGAATCAGGATCATGTTGGCGTCGCTTGGCCAGGTTTTCACGTTTTTCATCTCGCCCAATGCTTCCAAAATCATAGCGCGTTGCGCACATATCTCTTGGGCTTGCGCCGTAAACACTTCTTGATGCTCGAGCGCGAACAGCGCGCATTCGTAGTTCAGCACGCTGATGTTGTAGGGCGGGCGCACCTTGTCGATCTCGGCAATCAGCGCTCCAGGTCCCATCAGGTAACCCAGACGCACGCCGGCCAGGCCGAATTTGCTCATCGTACGCAGCAGCAAGACATGGCTGTGCCGGGCGATGCGGTCGATATAGCTTTTGCTGGCAAACGGCTGGTAGGCCTCGTCCATCAC
>JANPFZ010000513.1:0-8602 GCA_031423655.1 Polaromonas sp. | reverse complement strand
ATCCTGACGCACGGCTTTGCGCCACTGCAGCGCCTCATCGAGACCCTGGCGGGGCGCGCCCTTGACATCAACGGCATCGTCGGCGGGGTGACGCCCGTGCTTCTTGACGGACTGACGGGCCTTGTTGCCGGCGCACTGGTTTTTGTTATCGTTACGCTGGCGCAGCGCAGCTTTCAAAAAACAGGCAAAGCTGCCGGCCCGTTGAAAGCCGGTCACTGATCTGCTTGGCTGCTTCGCACTGATTGATCAGCGCCGTTTCGGCTGCTTGCGTTATTTCGGTCGCTTGCGATATTGCGGTCGCTTGCGCTGTTGGCTTCCTGCGATCCATTGGCCCCATGGGCGCCATCCATGTCTTCGATGGGAAAAGGCCACTGCCCCTTTTTTTCTGGTGCAAAAGGTATTGCGGCATCACGGGCGCGTTGCTCAATGGCCTTGCGATCTTCTGTGCCACTGGTTGCAGGGCGGGGACCGCGGGGTGATCTTGGCATCGTTCGTTCCAAAAAAGTGTGCCCTGACCATATCGCTTTGACGCTGCAGCCGCTGTAGTCTGCCAATGATGCGCAATGTAAGGAAATCCTGTCTGAAAAATCTCCGGGCAGAGCCAAAAGTATGAAAGCAGGCGGCGCCCGGCATCTGTTAAAACAAGGGCTGCCTCCTGTTTGTCTCCTCTTGAAACCTGCCAATGCCGACTCCCTTGATTGCTCAATTGCCTCCCGTGCCTCCTGTGCCTCCCGTGCCTTTTTTGCCTGGCTTGCCCGCGTTGCGAACTGCGTCCCCGCTTTACGTCGCCTGGACAGAGGCAGGCCAGGACTGCCTGGCTCTGTGGCGTTCCGAGCGCGCTGCGCCACCGCCCAAACGCGTGCAGCTGGCTGACGACACGCTCAGCGCAGATGCGGCCTACCGGCTGGCCTGTGAGGGCACTGCGCTGCTGTGGCGCGGCGATTTTCAGAATGCGCGGCAGTTGTTGCAGGCGCTGGCGCGGCGGGTGGACAAGCCGGCCAAGTCGACCAAGACGGCCAAAGCAGCCAATGCGTCGCGCAAAAAAAGACTGTTGACCGATGCGGCGCTGGCGCAAGACCCCGCAGACGCATTTCACCTGCATCGTCAGGCGCAGGCGCAACGCGCGCGGGTGCTGGGCATGGTGCTGATCGAGTTCGACGCGAACTACGGCGTGGCGCTTCGCCGGGCGCCTGACGTGCAGCAAGCCTGCAGCGAAGCCTGGGGCATGCCTGGGGGGCAGGTTGCCTCGGTCGCCTCTGTTGCTTCGTTGCGCGAACTGCTGGGCCTGATCAGCGCGCATGAGTGGCGCAAAAAGGGTGTAGAGATTGCCGCGCTCGGCGCGCCGCCCAACAACCGCATTCATCCGCACTATGGTGTGTTTTCCCCCGTGCGCGGCGAATATGTGCGGCTGGTGGCCGAGGCGGCGTTGCCGGTGACCGGCCAGGCTCCGTTCGTGGCATTTGACATCGGTACCGGCACCGGGGTGCTGGCGGCGGTTCTGGCACGCCGCGGCATCAAGCGCGTGGTAGCGACGGACCAGGACCCGCGCGCCCTGGCTTGCGCCCGGGCCAACCTGACGCGCCTTGGCTTGCAGGCGCAGGTCGAAGTCATGGCGGCTGACCTGTTTGCCGACGGCCAGGCGTCGCTGATCGTCTGCAATCCGCCGTGGCTGCCGGCCCGGCCCGGCTCACCGATTGAAGGCGCGGTGTATGACGAGGGCAGCCGCATGCTGCTGGGCTATTTGAAGGGCCTGGCCGCGCATCTGGTGCCGGGTGGCGAAGGCTGGCTGATTCTGTCTGACTTTGCCGAGCACTTGGGCCTGCGCAGCCGTGACGAGTTGCTGAAGGCCATCGAAAGCGCCGGGCTGAAAGTACTTGGCCGAATTGAGACGAAGCCGGACCATCCGAAAGCGCAGGACGAGACTGATCCGCTGCACCTGGCGCGTGCAGCAGAGCTGACATCACTCTGGCGTCTGGGTATTGCAGCAGGAGTCAATGACCGATGACGATTCTTCTTGCGCCCATGGAGGGCCTGCTTGACTTTGTGCTGCGCGACGTCCTTACGCGGGTCGGCGGCATTGACCGCTGCGTGTCCGAATTCATCCGCATCACCGACCAGCTTTTGCCTGAACGCGTTTTTACGCGCATCGTGCCCGAGCTGCTTACCGGCGGGCGCACGCTCGCGGGCGTGCCGGTGCGCGCGCAGCTGCTTGGCTCTGACCCGGTCTGTCTGGCTGACAATGCCGCGCGGCTGGCCAGCCTGGGGCCCGCCGGTATTGACCTGAACTTCGGCTGCCCGGCCAACGTCGTCAACCGCCACGGCGGCGGCGCGGCGCTGCTGGACGAACCTGAAACCATCTTTGCCATCGTGTCAAGTGTTCGCCGTGCGGTGCCGGAGCATCTGCCGGTGTCTGCCAAGATGCGACTCGGCTATCACGACGATGCCCGCGCGCTTGACTGCGCGCGGGCCATCGCCAGCGGTGGCGCATGCGAGCTGGTGGTGCATGCCCGCACCAAGGCTCAGGCCTACCGGCCACCGGCCTACTGGGAGCGGATCGCCGACATTCGTGCGGTGGTGAGCATTCCAGTTGTGGCCAACGGCGAAATCTGGACCGTGGACGACGCGCGCCGCTGCATCGAAGCGTCAGGTTGCGACATGCTGATGCTGGGCCGTGGCGCGGTCGCAGACCCGGGGCTGGCGTTGGCCATCAGGGCATCTACCCGGGCTGGGGTTGACTGCGCTGGCGGCATCACCTGGCCGGAGCTGCTGCCCTTCCTGGCCGACTTCTGGTGGCTGGTGTGCGGCCGCATTGATCCCCGTGCTCGCGCCGGGCGGCTCAAGCAATGGCTGAATTTTTTGCGTCGCCGTTTCCCCGAGGCCGAGGCCGTCTATCAAGCGCTGAAAACCGTCAATGATCCGATTCTGGTCGATGAGTGGGTGGCTGATTTTCAGCGTGATATTGATGCGGCGCCGCGATCAGCAGTGCCAACGCCAAACCTTGATTTTTCGCTGGCGTTGACGGCTGCCTGATTGTCTCTAAAGCGCCAACACGGCCTGCGCCTACAGCCGTATTGACGCCTTCGCGGTAAATTAAAAGCCATCTTTTCTGCATCGACTGCCTTATTTTTACCCCGGACTATTTGACATGGATCGACGTGAATTTTCGCGCCTGGGCGCCGCCGTGGTGCTCGCGCCCCCTGTGCTGCTGCTGCTGAACGGCCCCGCAAGCGGCGCACCGCAGGTCAAGCCAGTGGCAGGCGCGGTGGCCATGGGAACCAACCTGTCGGGCATGGAGTGGGCCCGACCCGGTCTCCGTTATGGCACCAGCTCGCTTCCCAATCTTCATTTCGCCGTGCCGAGAAAAGCTGACATCGCTTATCTGGCCGCTTGCGGATACACCAAGAATCGCCTGCCGATTCAGTGGGAGTTGCTGCAGCCGATGCTGCACGACACCCCGGCCAGCGACGCAGCGAAAAAATTAATTGGCAGCCCGGGTGCGTTTCATTCGGCCTATGAGTCCTACATCACCGGTGTGCTCGACGCCCATGCGGCAGCGGGTATGCGCTGCATCATCGACAACCACAACTACTGTCGCTATCAGGATTTCAAATTCCGGCCCGACGGCTCGGTCACCGGCCTGGTGCCCGCGCCGCAGCCGTTGATGCGGCCCTACACCACCGATGGCAGTCAGGTGCAGATCCGTATTTTTTCGCTGGCCGAAGGCGCCACGCTGACGCAGGCCAACTTCACCGACTTCTGGCGCCGTGCCGCCATGCGATGGAAAGATCACCCCGGTTTTGGCGGCTACGGCCTGATGAACGAGCCGCACGAAATGCCCGCTTCGGGTAGCGTTGTGGGTACCAAAGAAAAACCCGGCAGTGGCGAGGAAGACCTCCGCATCTGGCCCGTCTATGCGCAGGCGGCGATTGATGAGATTCGCAAGATTGACCCTGTCAACCCGATCTATGTGGCCGGCAATGAGTGGAGTGCTGCGGTATCAATGGGCACTAAAAACCCCGGCTTCCCGCTCAAGGGCGCTAACCTGATCTACGAGGTGCATCTCTACCTTGACGCGCGCAACACCGGCGCCGCCTTTGACTTCGACACCGAGGCCGCGCGGAACTTTACCGCCGGTCTGGGCCGGGGCGGCATCAAGGCCTCGACCGGGTTTGATCGCCTGAAGGCCGCAACGCGGTGGGCCAAAGACAAGGGCGTGACCGTCGCGCTGACAGAAATCGGCATGCCGATTGACGACGCGCGATGGCAACTGCTGTTCGCGCGCACCGTCAATCACGCGGTCGAATCGGGTTGTGAGGTCTACACCTGGATGGGCGGCAACCACTGGCCGATTCGCAACTATGCGATCAACCACGCGCCGGGCTGGCATCAAAACAAGACACTGGAGCCGCTGGTGTCCGGCCCGCTAAAGGCTGCAGCTGGCCGGGCGCAGGCGGCGCTGTTTGACGACGGCCCGGCTGGCCTGGGTTCTGCGCCTGCCGGCACGCCGCTGACCATCACCGTGTACGTACGCGGCAATCTGGCGGCGCCGCTGACGCTGTCGGTGGCTTCCAGCGGCAGCGGCAAGCTGGGCAAAACGCGGCTGACCATTCCTGCCGGGCCGAATGGTCAGGACACCTTTACCTACACGCCCGCAGCCAATGAGGTGGCCACGCTGAGTTATGCGCTGGCCGAACTATCAAATGCACCGAACGGGCTGGGCGCCATGACGGTGCCGCCGCCGCGCCCCATTTATTCGCTAACCGACCCGGTGGCGCATGCCGGCAAAAATTTGCCGGCAGCCGCGCTGGCCATCATCGCCAAATACGCCGCGTGCAAATGGGACCTGGCTGATGCGCATACCGACTACGTGCTGGGCGCGCCGGCCAGGGCGGGCGAGGGGGTCAGGGCCGTGTCGGATTCAGGCTTTGGCTCCAGCCCTGGCAACGCCATGGAAATGCTCAACGCCTTCAACAAAGACAGCCCGGCCATGGGCACGATGGCGCTGCCGGTCATGCGGGTGACGAAGGGCAGACGAAACGTTGACTGCAGCGCCGTCAACACCTTCGGTTTGTGGTGCAAAAAATCGGCCAGCGTGCCGGGCATTCAGCCTATGCCGAAAAACCGCGTGCCCTACCACATCGAAGACGCGCACTTTGCCATCGCCGCTGTGAGCATTCCGGGGCCAGCCGCTACCGGTGTGGTGTTTCAGGCTTCAAAAGCCGAGGAAGCTTACACATCGGAGCTGGGCTTTGACAAAGGCCAGCCGTCGGCCCGCTGGATCGACGCGACAGGCCAGACCGTCCGCCTGGTCAGCCCGGAACACCTGCCGCCGCAAACGCCTGCCGTGCTGGCGATTACGTCGGCCAGCGGCGCGCAAAAGCTGCGCGTGAATTCCAAGGAAGTGGCGGGCAGCAACTCCACCCTCGCTGCCAGCGCCTGCACGCAAATGCTGATCGGCTGGGGTTTCCTCAATCATTACCCGTTGCAAGGTTTCGGCGGAAACGTGTACGCCGTTATTGCGGGCAAGGGTGCGCCTTCGGGTGCCGAGCTGTCGGTGCTTGAGCGCTATCTTTCGTCAATCGCCGGGGCCTGACGCGACGCAAATTCCGCGATGCCTGGTGCGCTTGCTTGATTCGTCTGCAGCATTCAGCGAACGCAGGCCACGCCGCATGGCGCGATACTGGGCAAGGGGCACGCCGGTCTGTGGCGGACCAGTCACCATTTCACCCACCAGGAAACCCCCATGACCGCGTCCATGCACAGCCTGTCTGTTCCCGTTTTCAAGCAGATGCTGGGCGGCCTGCAAGCCGTCTTGCGCAAGGCAGAAGTACACGCGACCGAAAGAAAAATTGATCCTGATGCGCTTCTGCAAGCCCGCTTGTTCCCCGATATGTTCCCCTTGCTGCGCCAGGTGCAAGTGGCATCGGACTTTGCCAAAAGTGTCTCGGCGCGACTGGCAGGTGTTGACGTGCCGAAACTGGCGGATGGGGAAAAGACCTTTGCCGACCTTCAGGTGCGACTGGAGTGGGTGACGAATTTCATCGACAGTCTGGAGGCCAGCCAGTTTGAGGGCGCGGCCACGCGAGAGATCATCACGCAGGCGGGTACGCCGAAAGAAAAGCGCTTTAGCGGCGAGTCTTACCTGCTGAACTACGGCTTTCCGCACTTCTTTTTTCATACCACGGCAGCCTATGCGATTCTTCGCCACAACGGCGTTGAGGTCGGCAAGAAAGACTACAGCGGCAGTTTTTGATCGCGGGCCGGTCTGCAGCGATTTTGAAAGAGAAATGAGGCTGCAGCCCAGGTAATACCTGCGCAAGAAGCTATGAAAATAGTAGCGTCGTGGGCATCGCTCCGTGACGCTTCAGGCGCAGATGACGCCGCGCCTGAGCGTCATTCAGGCGCGGCTGAAATACGAGAATGTGCTGCGCGGATAGACGTGCCGGTACACCGGCCTGAGCAGCGTTCGGGCCACGGTTTTTGGCGCCATCAGGCCCGAAGCGCTGTTGTACAGCTGGCGGAATTTGGGCCGTATCAACTTCAGGCCCATGGATTTTCCGAAGGCCTCCAGCGAACCGGCGTTAAAGGAGTTGATGTGCTCCAGCGGTGCAATCGGCATCTGCTCGTCCGGCGCGAGGTCGCCGAAGCCGACACCCCGCGTGATTTTTTTCAATGCTCCGCCAGCGTCGGGCACACTGATCTTGATCAATCCGTCGGGCGCCAGCGATTCGATCAGCCGGGCCAGCACCTCACGCGGTTCGGTCAAATGCTCGAAGACCTGCTCGGTGTTGATGAAGCGGTATTTTCGCCGCGGAAGACTCTCCAGTTCGACCAGCGTGATACCGACGGACTGCCCGTACGCACGCCGCTCTTGTGACAACTCGGCGCCCGAGACATCGCAGCCGTAGCCCATGGCCATTTTAGAGAAATGCGCCCAGCCGAAGCCAAAATCAAGCAGGCTGAGCTGGCTAGGCGGCAGGCCAAAATACTCGATGATGAACTGAACCTGCTCGGACAGATAACGGTATTCACTCAAGCTGTAGTCGCGGTGTTCGCGATCAAGCTCGGTGTTCGGCACCCAGCCGTTGTAGATTTCGCCCAGCATGTCGTCGTCGGGCACCTGCTGCTGAAATACCAGGCCGCATCCGTGGCATGCGCTCAGCTGGAACGTGTAGTGATCTGCTGCCTGGCTGGCACGCCCCTCGTAATGCCGCTTGAGGTAGTTCTGGATGCTGTCGGCCCGGTACGCTTCCTGGTAAAGCGAGGTCAGCGAAGTGGACAGGCACGCCGGGCACTTCGACCTGAGTTTCATACCATGCCGACGGTCGCCAGCGGGCAGGTCAGCCATGGGCAGATGCCCAGGTCCTGCAAAAAAAGGTGACATGTCTGGATCTAACATTCAGTAGCCCTTCCGGCCCACGCCTGAAGCGGGTAATTGACATGGTGCGTATGCCGCAGCTTCAAACCCGCGATGGAGGGGAAAAAGGCCTCTAGCCCCTAACATATATGCGCAAGAAGCTATTAAATTTATAGCGTGCAAACCTGGCATAAGCGTGATTGGCCTCATGTCATGCGACCCCGGGTTTCACGCACCGAGCAACCGGTGATGCGCCAGATGCCGTTTTTCTGCCGCGCCAAGCTGTAGGTGACCAACCAGGGAACGCCTGCCTGGTCGGTCATTTGTACGCGCTGAAACGCCAGGTCGCTTTTCCCCTCGACCTGCAAAAATGCCACGCTGGCAGGGCGAATTACCACGGGGTAGCCGCGTTGCACCATATCGAGAAAGCGCGGCGCGGTGACAAAGGCATCGCGCACGTTGGGTGCGGCAAACGAAAAAGCCGTGGCCGCGTCGTTTTTCGCCAGCGCGTCCAACTGCCCCTGCACCACCCTGCGTATGTTTTTCTCGTCCTCAACGCTTAGCGCACCGGCTGGCAGAGCGACCCGGATGCCTGAGGGCGACCCGAGCGGCGATGCCGTGGTCGCGGCCAGCGGAGCATGCGTGGCGCCAGACGTCGGGGCGTCAACACGCAAGAGCAGCGACACACTTAGCTGTGAGAAGAAAAGCAGCGAGAAGACCGTTTTCAGCATAATTACTTTTCGATACTGGACAGTGAGACAGGCTATTTTGCTTTCTTGTGTGCTTTGTGACCAGCGGTTTGCTGTATCTTGCGCCGACGTCCTACCCCACAATCAGCGGCCTGGCCGGCCTGACGGCCCAGCCAATGCGACAAGCAGGCCATGTCCTTTGCTGCTGGGCAATACGCCGGGTCAACGGCATAAACAACGCGGCCGAGTGGTACAGCCTAAAATCTGTGGCCGCCTGACCCCTGATCAATCTGCGTTGCCCTTAACCTGTCTGCCCATGCCCCTCCAAGTTATTGAAGCCCAAACCGGCGAGAACCCGGTTGCCACCATTGTCATCATGCACGGCCTCGGCGCGGATGGCCGCGACTTTCTGCCGATTGCCGAGCAGCTTGACTTGTCCAGCGTTGGCGATGTGCGCTTTCTTTTCCCCAGCGCACCCGTCATGCCGGTCACCATCAACGGTGGTTTTGAAATGCCCGCCTGGTACGACATTCTGGGCGCAGATCTGGTCAAGCGC
>JANPFZ010000512.1:0-1642 GCA_031423655.1 Polaromonas sp. | reverse complement strand
GTAATGCGCTGCCCCCCGAGGGGGCGCTGCGCCTGCGGCCCGGCAAAGCCGGTTCCGCGGCCCCTGCTGGTTAAAGAAAAAAGCACCCTCACCGGTGCTTTTTTTCTGGGAGCGCGCGGTTTCACGTTTTGGCTGATTCGGCCTTGAAGCGCTCCTCTTCCTGTAGCCGCAGCACTCGCCGCTGCACTTTTCCAGTCGTCGTCATTGGCAGCGCGTCAATGAATTCGATCTCTTTCGGGTATTCATAAGGTGCCAGCATTTTCTTGACGTGCAACTGCAGTTCTGCTGTCAATTCAGCATCAAACTGGCCTATAGCCCAGGTAGAACTTGCGCGATCAGCTATGAATTCAGGAGCTAGCACGACGTAGGCCTTGACCACCGCGCCGCGCTCTTTGTCGGGTTTGGGCACCACTGCAGCGTTGGCGACGGCCGGGTGTTTGACCAGGCAGTTCTCGATTTCTCCAGGGCCGATGCGGTAACCCGCCGCTTTGAACACGTCGTCAGCGCGGCCTTCGTACCAGAGGTAGCCATCGGCATCGCGCCGCGCCAGGTCGCCGGTGCGGCACCAGTTGCCGGTGAATTTCGCTTCGGTGGCGGCGTCTTTTTTCCAGTAGCCCAAAAAGAAGATCGGGTCCGCATCGCCGTGTATGTCAAAGCGATTGACGGCGACGTCACCCGGCACGCCCACCGCGCATTCGTTGCCGTCGTCGTCAATCACCGCCACCTGATGACCCGGGTAGCCCTTGCCCATGCTGCCCGCACGCGCTGGCCAAAACCGGTTGCAGTTGCCGACGACATAGTTGATTTCCGTCTGCCCAAACATCTCGTTGACAACGACGCCGAGTTCATCGCGGCAATACGCGAAAACCGCGTCGCCCACGGCCTCGCCAGCGCTCATCAGTCCTGCAAGCTGCAGGTCGAAATGCTGGCGCGGGTGCGGGTAGGCTTTCATCATGGCTTTGAGCGCGGTCGGGAACAAAAACGTGTGCGTCACGCCGTGCTGCTGCATCAGACTGAAGGCGAGTTCGGGGGTGAAACGGCCATTGAAGGCGACGATGGGGCGCCCAAAATACAAAGTGGGCAGCAAGGCGTCCATCAGCCCGCCGGTCCAGGCCCAGTCTGCGGGGCTCCAGAACACTGAGGTGTTCTGCAGCCCCTTGCTGGGCCTTGCCCCTGATGGGCTCGCCCCCTCCCCGGCCCTCCCCCGCACGGGGGAGGGAGTAGTTTCCGGATACCGGTCAAACCCGAACCAGTTCTGGCTGCAGACAAAGCCCGGCAAATTTCCGATCAGCGCGCGATGCGCCAGCAGCGCGCCCGTGGGCGGTCCGGTGGTGCCGCTGGTGTAAATCAGAATCGCGGCTTCATCGGCGCGCGTCGTCACTGCCGCAAAACTGCCGCTGTGCGCAGCCGAAGCGCTTTTGTAATCAACATCGCCCTGCGCAGCGCCGACGCCCATCACCGTCTGCAGCGCGGAGCAGTCGCCGCGTATCGCCTGCACGCTGGCGATGCTGCTTTCGTCGCAGATCGCCACCACCGCTTCGCTGTCGTACAGGCGGTATTGCAGCGCCTCGGGGCCGAACAGCAGTGACAGCGGCATGGCCACGGCACCCATCTGAAACACCGCCATATAGGCCACCGCTGT
>JANPFZ010000511.1:0-3535 GCA_031423655.1 Polaromonas sp. | reverse complement strand
ATCCTGAAATTCCTGATCGTGATTCGAGAAATTTTCACTATTGGCCTTTCAGTTAAGAGACACGATCATCCGCAAGAGCAGGAAACTCCAGCCCCTCAATCTCCTGCAGCGACTTCCCCGCAATCCCCTGCAAATCCCCATACATCCCCACCGTCGCGCCCATCACGCGCTCAATCTGTTCCTGCCGCTTGGCCCATTGCTTCGTGATGACCTTGCGTTCCTTGTCGAGGTCTTCCTGCATGGTTGAGAACGCTTCAACGATGGCTTCGACGCGCTGCTTGAAGCGCGGGCCGGTGAGGTACTGGTAGACCATTTCTGTTTTGGTATGTTGGCCTTCAGACAACGCGCGGGTCTGGCTGATTTGCAGCAGGCCCTGGCGCAGCATCATGGCTACGGGCAAGGCGGCGCGTGCGGTGGTCACCCACACGCCATCAATCAGGTCAAAGGTTTCCACGCCTTTCGGCAACACCTGGCTGACCAATACGCAAACCTCCGCTTTGGCGCGGCGCTGGTCTTCGCGCAGCTTGGCCAGCCAGCCGTCGCTCCAGTTTTTGGTGCGCTTGAATTCCCACAAAATGCTGCCGCAGCCTGTACCACCGGAGCTATTCACGCGTTGCAGCGCGTCGCCGCCAAACTCGCCTTTGGGTACGGGTTCAATCAGGTCGTACGGAAACTTGGTGCGCAACAAGTTTTCAAGTTCGAGCTCTTGCACTTCGCCCTGCAGTTGCTGCGAACCCTGCTCCGCTTTTTGTTTGAGCTCTTCGATCTTCTGTTGCATCGACAAAATGGTCTGTTCTTTTTCTGCAACCTTCAGCCGCATGCCGTCTTCAGCATCGCGCCTGGCCTGCGTGCGTACTTCGGTCAAACCGTCTTGCACACGCTTTTCGACTGTCAATTCAAGCTCGCGTTTGGCATCGTCCAGTTCGCGTTGCTTTTTGATCAGCTCAGCCTGGGCTTGTTGCGCCTCGGCCAGCTTCACGTTTTGCGTTTTGACGACGTCTTGCAATTCGGTCAGCTCGCGAACTCTGCTTTCCATGTCAATGGCGCCAGCGAGTTTGGCCTTTTTGGATTCTTCAGCCACCACGCGCGCGCGTTCAGTTTTAAGCTGATTGGCCACCTGGTCAGCGACTTGAGCATCCAGATCACGCCTGGCTTCAGTCAGCGCTTTTTCTTTGTCGCGCGCAGCTTGTTCGCGCTGGGCGATGTCGCTGTCTTTTTGCGCCAGCTGCTTTTCAAACTGCAGTCGGGTCGATGCCAGCAGCGTCCCGGCCAGCGATTCAGTAAGTTTGATTTCTGTTTTGCAGTTGGGGCAGGTGATGATGGCATCGTTCATGATCGGTTTTCTCTACATCCCATTGGAATAGTTCAGTTTTTGGGTCGACACATTGTGCCTTTGCGGGATTCATTGCTAAGGTGTTGAAAGCCTGTCCGAAGAAAGTCTGATCACATGGCGCCGGTCGTTGATTGCATCGCTGTCGCGGCCGAACTGATCGAACGCCAGCTGTGTACAAGCCAGGTTGAAGTGCTACTAAGTTAATAGCTGCTTGCGCACGTAGTGATTGGGCTAGAGGGCATTTTGGTTGCTCTACACGGCCGGCAAGCAGCCGCGTCAAGCGTCGCGTCCTCACCACTTTATCGCGCAGCTGCCGTTCCAATTCGTGAAAAAATGCGCACGCAAGGTTAAAAAGTAGTGTTTCAATCGCGTCAAGCGTACTCAAACCGTTGCAGTGAGCGCCCCTTGCGCAGGCCCGCGCGCAAGACCCAAGCTCATTTTTCGTACAGGATTTTTTCACCTCCAGATGGCTTCGCAACCTGAATTACTTCAAACCTGTTTTCAGGAGGCCGCAGCGGCGGGCCGCGCCGCGCTTGAGCATTGCATTGATAACGCGGTCGCGGGCCTGCAGATTGCGGAAACCCAAAGCCAGAAAACCGCTGATCGCGACCGAATGGCCATGGCCTGGCGTGAGCTGCAGAAAAACAAACCAGCCTGGTCCGCGCAATACCCTGGCGCTTTGCTGACGGCTTTTAATGTCGGGTTTTCCGACACGGCGCGTGCCGCGCTGCTGTCCGACGGCATCTATCTGCCTGCACAGTCGGCTCCCAGTGCCGCGGCGGCACCCTTAAGTCAGAGCAAGCTCGACGTCATCGATGCCTTGCGCCTGGTCGATGACGATGATGTTTCGCAGGCGATTGAATCGTCGCGCTTGCTGCAGCAGCTGATGCCGGTGGTCGAGCTGCCGCTGGCCGAACTCGACAAGCTCATCAGCGCGATGCAAGGCCTGCCCAATGTGCGGCCTGAATTGAACCCGCTGCGCCCCGAAGCATTTGCGACCAGCCTGCGCGAGCTGATTGTTGCGGTGCCGGCCGAGTCCGCCGTGCATTCGATGTGGCTCAAATACCTGGCACCGCCGCTGGGGCGTGAATTGAGGCGCCTGTATGAGCGCCTGGTCAACCAGCTTGAAATGGCCAACGTGCAGGGGGTGTCTTACCGCGTGTTGCAAACGCCTTCGGGCGGCGGGCGCGGTGGTCCGGGCGCGGGCGGAACCGGTGCTGGCGGCGGCGATGCTTATGGAAACGGGCAAGTGGGTGGCCGTGGCTCGCAAGGCGGCGCTAATTTCAGCGCGGGCCAGCCCAGCAACGCCATGGGGCCGATCGGCTATGTGTCGGATGAGCCGATTGCGCGCAAGCCTTCGCAATATGCCGACTTGTCTCGCGAATCGGTCAATGACGAGCTGTTCGAGGATTTCCTGCTTCGGGGTGGCGCCAGCGCCGACCGCGGCTTGGCGCCCGCGTATTACGACAATATCGAGCAAGAGCTGCGCGCGCTGAAGGGCCTGCCCGAGCCGGGGAATGACGTGCTTCCAGAGCGCGGCGATCAAGGCGATAAAGACGATAAGGCCGATGAAGGCGGCGGCGTGTTCCAGGCGGCTCCTTCCGGTCACGAAGACGCGCCGCTGCTGGATCGCCGGCGGTCAGTCAACATCGGCAGCCAGCTGAGTGAAAAGGTGTGGGGCGCTTTTGGTCGCCGCAAAGAGCGTGCGCTGGTTCGCACCGAGCTGAAGAAGAAAGCCAAACGTGTCGGCCAGGTGATGGGGCTGGAGGTGGTGCATCAGCTGGTCAGCCAGGTGGCGCAAGACCCGCGCCTGCTGGCGCCGGTGCGTGAAGGCCTCGTGGCGCTTGAGCCTTCGCTGCTCAGGCTGGCGATGGTCGACCCGCGTTTTTTCACCGATGAGGCCCACGCGGGCAGGCGTTTGATGGAGCGCGTGGCGCAGCGCAGCTTCAAGTACAACGACGAGCGCAGCGCTGAATTCGGCGCGTTTTTTGAGTCGGTAAAAAATGCGTTCAACGAATTGAACCGGCTCACGATTGCCGACGCGCAGCCGTTTAGCGACGCGCTGACCGGGCTTCAGAATGGCTGGGATGCGCAGGACGAGGCCGAAACCGCGCAGCGCAATGCGGTGTTGCAGGCCTTGCGCTTTGCCGAAGAGCGACAGACGGTGGCCGACCAGATCGCTTTTGATCTAAGCAAGCGCTC
>JANPFZ010000510.1:0-4862 GCA_031423655.1 Polaromonas sp. | reverse complement strand
CAACCCCGTCTGGAGACACCCATGAAATTCAAGAAACTTATCGCCGCGATGGCCATTGGGCTAGGTGCCGTCGCCTCTAGCGCAGCATTCGCCCAAGGCACCGGCCCGGTCAAGATCGGCTTTATCACCGACATGTCCGGCTTGTATGCTGACATCGACGGCCCGGCCGGCGGCGAAATGATCAAGTGGGCCGCGCAGGACTTCGGCGGCAAGGTGCTCGGCCGACCGATTGAAGTGCTGACCGCCGACCACCAGAACAAGGCCGACGTGGCCTCGTCGAAAGCGCGCGAGTGGATTGACAAAGACGGCCTCTCGATGTTGATCGGCGGTACTCAGTCGGCTACCGCGATCGCCATGTCCAAAGTTATGGCCGAGAAAAAACGCCCGTTTTTCGCCATTGGCGCCGGTTCTGCCCGCCTGACGAATGAAGACTGCACGCCCTACACCGTGCATTACGCGTACGACACAGTGGCACTGTCAAAGGTTGCCGGTACTGCGCTGGTCAAAGCCGGCAACAAGAACTGGTTCTTTTTGACGACTGACTACGCCTTTGGTCATTCTCTGGAGGCCGACGCGTCAAGCGTGGTCAAAGCCAATGGCGGCACGGTAGTCGGAGCGGTGCGCGCGCCACTTAATGCGTCCGATTTCTCGTCATTCCTGTTGCAGGCGCAAGCCTCAAAGGCACAGATCCTCGCACTGGCCAATGCTGGCGGCGACACCATCAATGCGATGAAAGCCGCGAAAGAATTCGGCATCACCAAAACCATGAAGGTGGCCGGTTTGCTGGTGTTTATCAACGATGTACACAGCCTGGGCCTGGCCAACACCGAAGGCCTGCAACTGACCGACAGCTGGTACTGGAACCAGGACGACGCGTCACGCGCATTTGCCAAACGCTTCTTTGCAAAATACAAGCGCATGCCATCGAGCATCCAGGCCGCCGATTATTCGGCAGCTACGAGCTACCTGAAAGCCGTGCAAACCGCCGGCACCCTTGATGCCGACAAGGTCATGAGCACTTTGAAAAGCATGAAGATCGACGACTTCTACAACAAGGGCACGATCCGCGCCGACGGCCGCATGATTCACGACATGTACCTGTTTGAAGTCAAGGGCGCGAAGGAATCCAGCACGCCATGGGACTACTACAAGACCGTGGCCAAGGTTCCGGGTGATCAGGCTTTTACCGCGATTGCCGATTCGAAGTGCTCGCTGGTCAAAAAGTAAACTGATGGACAGGTGACTGGCCGCGTAATCGGCTGGTTGTATTTTTTGGTTTGTCTGCTAGGCGTGAACTGACGGGTCTTCATGGAAATCTTCGGCATCCCCCTTCAAGCCTTTTTGGGCCAGCTGTTGCTGGGCCTGGTCAATGGCGCCTTCTATGCGCTGCTCAGCCTCGGGCTGGCGGTGATCTTCGGCTTGCTGGGCATCGTGAATTTTGCACATGGTGCGCTCTACATGCTGGGCGCGTTTGCGGCGTGGATCATGCTCGACCAGCTGGGCATCAATTACTGGGCGGCGCTGATATTGGCCCCACTGGTCGTCGGCGTCATCGGCGTGGTGATCGAGCGGCTGTTTCTCAGGCACCTCTACAAGCTCGACGAAATTTACGGCCTGTTGTTGACCTTTGGCCTGACACTGATCGCAGAGGGAATTTTCCGCGAGTTGTATGGCGTGTCGGGCCAGAGCTACCCGGTGCCCGAACTGCTGTCGGGCGCTACCAACCTCGGCTTCATGGTGCTGCCCAATTACCGCGCCTGGGTGGTGCTGGCGTCACTGGTGGTTTGCCTGGGTACCTGGTACCTGATTGAGCGCACGCGCCTGGGCGCTTACCTGCGCGCCGGCACCGAGAACGCGCAGCTGGTGCAAGCCTTCGGCATCAATGTGCCGATGATGGTCATGCTGACTTACGGCGCGGGCGCCGCGCTGGCGGCTCTGGCCGGTGTGCTGGCTGCGCCGATTATTCAGGTCAATCCGCTGATGGGTTCTAACCTCATCATTATTGTTTTTGCCGTGGTCGTGATAGGCGGCATGGGCTCGATTCTGGGCTCGGTGATTACCGGCCTGGGACTCGGACTGGTCGAAGGCATGACACGCGTGTTCTACCCGGAAGCGTCGAGTATTGTGGTGTTTGTCGTGATGGTGCTGGTTTTGATGGTTCGCCCTGCGGGACTTTTTGGCAAGGAACTTTGAGCCATGACTGCAATTTCTAACAAACCCGCCATGACCCCAGCCGTCAAAGCCATTCGCATCACCTACATCGCGCTGCTGGCGCTGGCACTGGTCGCGCCCATGCTTGGCCTGTACCCGGTGTTCGTGATGAAGCTGCTGTGCTTCGCGCTGTTTGCCTGCGCCTTCAATTTATTGCTGGGTTTTACCGGTCTGCTGTCGTTTGGCCATGCGGCGTTTTTCGGCTCGGCTGCTTACATCACCGGCTATCTGGTGAAGTCGCTCAACTGGACACCGGAGCTGGCGATTCTGGCTGGCACTATCGGCGCCGGGCTGATCGGTCTGGTTGTCGGCGCCGTGGCGATTCGTCGCCAAGGCATTTACTTCGCGATGATCACTCTGGCGATCGCGCAGATGATTTACTTTGTCTGCCTGCAGGTGCCATTTACCGGCGGCGAGGACGGGCTGCAGGGCGTGCCGCGTGGCAACCTGTTCGGCCTGTTGCCGCTGGCGCCAGACAACACGATGTATTACTTTGTGGTAGCGGTGTTCGTGCTGTGCTTTCTGTCGATCGCACGCATCGTCAATTCACCGTTCGGCCAGGTGCTGAAAATGATCCGCGAGAACGAGCCCCGCGCCATCTCACTGGGCTACCACGTTGACCGCTACAAGTTGCTGGCCTTTGTGCTGTCGGCCGCACTCGCCGGGCTGGCCGGTTCGCTCAAGACACTGGTGATGGGTTTTGCCACGCTGACCGACGTTCACTGGTCGATGTCGGGCGAGGTGATTTTGATGACGCTGCTTGGTGGCGTCGGCACCTTCTTTGGGCCGGTGTTTGGCGCTGGCATTGTGATTTCGCTGCAGAACCTGCTGGCCGACAAGGTCGGCTCGTGGGTTACCGTGATCATCGGCGTGATCTTCGTGCTGTGCGTACTGGCCTTCCGCAAGGGTGTGGTCGGCGAGCTGCAGGCTTTCCTGGAGCGGCGGCGCAACGCGGCCAAGGCCGTTGACCTTGCCAACGGCAACCCGGTCGTCAAGCCGCACGCTTGACAACGGCTGGTTTAATAAAAAAAGCCATTTCCGCAGAGGCGCAGAGAGCGCAGGGGACCGCCGAGAAAAACCGATTTCTGTTTTCCTCTGCCTTGCTTACTCTGCGTTCTCTGCGCCTTTGCGCCCCTGCCCCTCTGCGCCTCTGCGATGAATGACGTCCTCCCCTCGCGGGTTTACGGCCCGTCGGTCGAAAGCGCATGGCTCACATGCTGCGGCGTCACCAGTTCGCCCCGCCCGTTCGGCAGTGGCCGAATGCTGATCACCGGCTGCATCGCATTGATGCGGCCGAATATCGTCGCAAAAGCAATGTCGGCGGCGTCCCGGCCGGTACAAAAACGCACGAATCCCATTGGAATCGCCGTGCCTGACGGGTCGAACATGAACCAGCGGCTTGAGATGCCGTCTGACAGATACACCTCGACATACGCATGAAAGTCGGGCGGGCCCAAGACCGGGTCGGCGCCGTAGTCCATACCGCTGGCCATGCGGGCCGGCAGGTTCACGGCGCGGCACAGCGCAATCATCAAATGCGCAAAGTCGCGGCACACGCCGACGCGCTCGATCACGGTGTCGATGGCCGACGTGTTGCTGTTGCTGCTGTTGCTCTGAAAGCAGACATGCTGGCGCACCCAGTCGCAGATCGCCTGCGCGCGGCTGTAGCCCCTAGTCAACTGACCAAACTTCTGGCTGGCCAGGTTCATCAGCCGGTCTGACTGGCAATAGCGGCTCGGCGACAAATAAGTCAGCACCTCACCCGGCAGCGCCTGCGCGCTCAGCTCGACCAAGTCTTGCGGCGCAGCCTTGAAGTGCGTGATGTCAAGCACCGCGCTGTAGTTGAGCGTGAACGGTCCGGCCGCTGCGCGCAGCCGCAAAAAACGGTTCTGCGTGGCCGGGTCAGTGTAGAAACTGACAGGCAGGTTCTGGCTCAGTTGCAGCGATTCATGCACCACGATTTGCCGGGGCGTGTGCGCGGCATGGACGTTGAAGATGAAGTCGCAACCCGCATCGAGCACCTCGTAACCCAGCTGGGTGGAAAGCTCAAGCCTGAGCATCAAACGATTTCATAAAGAGCGCCACGACAAAGGAAACACGAGGGCGATCACACGCCCAACCTGCTGATTTGGCCACCGAAACCGGCGCCGTTTCGCCCTTGGCGGCGTTGACCGAAGATGAGTTGTTGCCGGGTCTGACAGCGCACCGGCACCGGGGCCTACAGCGGCCAGGCTGGCCTCTTCAAGGCAAAGACCAACGCTACTATTTTGATAGCTTCTTGCGCACGTTTTTGTTGGGCCAGGAGCCGATTCCGCCCTTAATTCAGGCTATACGGGGCTGCAGACAGGCACCCACCCTCAAGTCAACTTCACCGCCCGGCCGATAAACTGGATCGGCCCTGTCGGCTTGCCTGTGGGGGAACCGCCCGGCGGCTCCAGCGTCAGCTCGAACAACTGGTTCGGTTGTAGCGGCGGCAGCTTGTCCAGTGGCACGCGAAGGGTCTCGCCGGGTTTGACGAGCCCGAGCGACACCGGCGCGGTCCAGTTGTCGGCCTTGGTCCAGAACTGCAGCGCTTTTTCTGACGGCAACGACGCCGCGCCGACTGGAATCAGGCTGAGTTGCTGCGCGCCGCTGGCCTGCACCACCCAGCC
>JANPFZ010000509.1:0-7032 GCA_031423655.1 Polaromonas sp. | reverse complement strand
GGTCACCACCATCCCCGCAGCGCTGGATCTGGGCGCGCAACTATTGACGGAAACCCGCGCCGAAAAGTTCGAGCTTGCCAACGGCAAGGTGACCGCGCTGATGTGCCGCCCCGTGATGCCAAACAGTGCTCCAGCCCAGGCAGAACGTGCGCAAGCAGCTATTAAAATAGTAGCGAGGCATTATGTGCTGGCGTGCGGCGCGATCAACTCGCCGGCCGTGTTGCTGCGCTCTGGCGCCCCGGATCCGCATGGCCGGCTCGGCATGCGTACGTTTTTGCACCCGGTGGTCATGTCGTCCAGCGTGTTCGAGCAAAAAGTCGAAGGCTGGAACGGCGCGCCACAAACGATTTACTCCGATCACTTTCTTGAAACGCAGGCGATTGACGGGCCCATCGGCTACAAGCTGGAGGCGCCGCCACTGCATCCGCTGATTTTTGCGTCGCTGGTGCCCGGCCTGGGCGCCGCGCAGCATCAGTTGCTGGCTGGTTTTCCGCACACGCACACCCTGCTGGCGCTGCTGCGCGATGGTTTTCATGCGCAGTCGCCGGGCGGCAAGGTCAAGCTGCGTGGCGACGAGTCCGCCGTGCTTGACTACCCGCTCACCGACTATGTGTTGCGGGGCGGGCGCCGCGCGCTACTGTCGATGATGGAAATCCAGTTTGCTGCCGGCGCCAAAAACGTGTTGCCGCTGCACGAAATGGCCAGGCCTTACACCACCTGGTCTGAAGCGCGTGACGCCGTGAACGCCCTGCCGATGCAGCCGCGCCTGACAAAATTTGTCAGCGCGCACGTGATGGGCGGTTGTGGCATGGCGGGGACTGAAAAGCAGGGCGTGACCCGGCCCGACGGCGTGCATTGGCAGCTAGAGAATTTGTCGATTCACGATGGCTCGCTGTTCCCGACCAGCATTGGCGCCAATCCGCAGCTGTCGATCTACGGCGCCGTGAACCGCCTCTCGCAGGGGCTGGTGAAAAGGCTAGCCGGGCAGGTCATCGCGCTGGCTTGACTTCTGCGGCTAGCATTCGTGCTGTCATGCTGGCCACTTTTCAAAAAATCATCACCCTTTCCTTGCTGGCGGCTGCCATCAGCTGGCTGGCTTATTTCAGCAGCCGCTCACCGTGGCTGGCTTTAGGGGGATTCCTGGCGATAGCCCTTGGATATACGGGATTTCTTGCTATTGAGTTCATAGTGCTTCGTGTCGTCAACGCCTCTGACCCGGCGCCCCAGCCGACGTGGAAAGAACTGCTCGCCGCCTGGTGGGGCGAAAGCAAAACCGCGCCGCAGGTGTTCTTCTGGCGCCAGCCCTTTCGCACCCACGCCGTACCTAACCAGCTCATCGCCCCTGCCGTCGTCAAAGGCCAGCGCGGCGTGGTTTTTGTACACGGCTTTTTCTGCAACCGCGCCATGTGGACGCCGTATCTGAAACGCCTGCAGGGCAGCGGCCACGCTTTCGTGGCGGTCACGCTGGAGCCCGTTTTCGGCTCGATAGACGACTACGCCCCACAGATTGACGGCGCTGTGCGGCAAGTCACCCAGGCCACCGGCTTGAGCCCGCTGGTGGTGTGCCACAGCATGGGCGGGCTGGCCGTGCGCGCGTGGCTGAAAACCATGCGTGCCGAAAGCCGCGTCTACCGCGTGGTGACCATCGGCACGCCGCACTACGGCACCTGGCTGGCGCGCTTCGGCTTCGGCCCCAACAACCTGCAGATGCGCCTGCTGTCCGAATGGAACAGCCAGCTCGACCACGGCATGCCCGAAGGCCGCCACGCGCTGTTTACCTGCTGGTATTCCAACGCCGACAACATCGTGTTTCCCACCTCGACGGCCACGCTTGCCGGTGCAGACAACCGGCTGGTACGCGGTGCGGCGCATGTGCAGCTGGCTTTTTTGCCGGAGGTGATGGCGGGGACGCTGGCGATGCTTGGTGGGTCAGATTTATAAGCGTTTTAGGCCTCTAGCCCAGGTATCAATTGCATAAGCAGCTATAAAAATTGTAGTGTGTCGCAACTGGAACGGGGCTTTGAGTCCGATCCGGATCTCCTTTCGCACAAGCCTTGAGAATGCGCCCGGAAGTGCAGGGCCAGACGGAAAGGGTCCGCGATTGTCTGAGTCGGGTGAGGGCTGCCGGGACCCCGCAGAAGTGAATTTCTCACAGGATCTGCGCAGCAGATTCACTACCCGTGTTAGGCGCCGCTCTCTACCCTTGTGGCTCAACAGGACGGAGCGCCCGGAGCATGCAAACAACATTGACCGAGACCAGTCAGCCAGACGCCAGGCTGCCCATCGTGGCAGGCAACATGATCAGCGACAGCTTTGATGCCAGTGCTGACTTGCTTGCGCTGCTGGTCGATGAGCTGGCCCATGGCGTGATGATCGTCAACACGCAGGGCTGGATTCTTCATGCCAACCGCGCCGCGATCGGTGCGCTGCAGCGGGGCGTGGGCCTTGCCACTACCCACGGCGGGCTGAAACTCAAGTCGGTCGCTGACCAGGGTGATCTCACACAGGCCCTTGGAAAAGCGGCCAGCGGCAAGCGCAGCCTGACCCGATTTCAGGGCACTGGCGGCAGCACCAATCTGGCCGTGGTGCCGCTCAACCGGCAGTCAGCCGGCCCGTGCGACCGCATTGCACTGCTGCTGTCGCGTGAAGAGTCCTGCGAGCCTAGCCTTCTCGCCTCGTTTGCGCAAAGCCACCGCCTGACGCGCACCGAAGAGCAGGTGCTGCAGCTGCTGTGCCGCTGTCTCAGCGCCCCCGAAATCGCCATCGAGTTGAAAGTGGCAGTGTCAACCATTCGCAGCCACGTGCGCAGCCTGTGCCTGAAAACATCCACTCACGGCGCGCGCCAGCTGATCAATCGGGTGACGGCTCTTCCGCAGCTTGCGCCGGCCATGGCGACTCCCGCCCATCGCATCCATTAGCCGCGGCCTGTCGAAAGCGTCTGCAGGCGCAAAAACCCCCCAGTGACCGGGTCGCAAATCTGGCAACGTGCTAGATTACTTCCCCATATGCAACCCGTTTCACGCTACGACGACAGTCTTTACGGCCACCTGCCCGCCGAATTGCAATCCCTCGCCGCACGCGGTGTGGTGCGCAGTTACCCGAAAAAAGCGGTGCTGATCAACGAAGCCGAAACCGGCGACAGCCTTTTTGTGCTGCTCAAGGGCAGTTGCAAGGTATTTGCGATGGACGAAAGCGGCCGCGAGATCACCTACGGCACGATTCACGAAGGCGACTACTTCGGCGAAATGTCGCTCGACGGCGGGCCCCGTTCGGCCTCTGTCATCACCACCGAGCCCAGCACCTGCGCCGTCATCAGTCGCGCCGGAATCACCGAGCACCTGACAAAGCACCCCGAATTCGCCATGAACCTGGTGATACAGGTCATTCGCCGCGCCCGTGCCGCCACCGAATCTGCGCGCAACCTGGCGCTGCTCGATGTCTACGGCCGGCTGGTGTCGGTGCTTGAAAAGCATGACAACCTGTCGACCAAAAACGTCGACGGCAGCGTCTCGCTCGAGTCTGTCACCCACCAGGAAATAGCCAGCCGCGTCGGCGCCTCCCGCGAGATGGTCAGCCGATTGCTCAAGGACCTCGAAAAAGGCGGCTACATCGAGATGGGGACCAAGCGGCTTGTGCTTTTGAAGAAGCTGCCAGCGCGCTGGTAGGTTTTTCGTTGGACTTGATCGGTGATCGTGGCGCGCTCTCTCAGTCTTCAATTGAAGGCGGTCGGGGCGGTGGTGGCGACGTGTTGACCGGCTATCTCACTGAAGCAAGCCATTCGACGAAGTCAAAAGAATGAAAGCTGCCGGGATTGCCTGGCACGAGGCAGACAAGAGCCGCTGCAAAAAGTAATTATTGCCTTGTTTTGCGCACCTGCATCTGCAACGATGACAGGCCGCGGGCAAACTCCAGCGATGGTTCAACGAGAGCCCAACTAGATTTCAGCCCGGGTCTAACGAGGAAAAAACTAATGTTGCTGGTTTGCTCATCGTGCCTGAATTCCAATCCCGACTCAAACCGGTTCTGCGGCACTTGTGGAACTTCGCTGACGCGCACTGCGCCAGAACCAGCCGCACCCCCTGCCGTCGGGCTACCCGATACCCAGTGGGGCGCCATCAAGCACGCCACCATTTTGTTCGCCGACATCGTCAGCTCCACTGAGCATGTAGCGGGACTGGATGCTGAGCAGGCGATGGAGCAGCTCAAGCCGGCCATTGAAACCATGTGCGCTTCAGTGGAACGCTTTGGCGGAACAGTGGTTCGAACCCTGGGTGACGGGGTCATGGCTTTGTTTGGCGCACCCAGCGCGCTCGAAGGCCATGCCAGCCTGGCCTGCGAATCTGCGCTTGCCATGCAGGCCGCCTTTGAGGGCTCCAGCAAAGGCCTGCAAATTCGGGTGGGGCTGCACTCGGGTGAGGTCGCTTATGCACCCGAGGCCATCGCGGCGCCGCACGGCGGGGGTT
The DNA here is from genome assembly GCA_031423655.1 of Polaromonas sp. Classification (GTDB taxonomy): domain Bacteria; phylum Pseudomonadota; class Gammaproteobacteria; order Burkholderiales; family Burkholderiaceae_C; genus Polaromonas. Next base: position 2,569 of record JANPFZ010000509.1, on the reverse strand, counting down.
TTCACGGGCATGCCATTCATGTCGCCAGTCGAATTGTTGGCCTGGCCGAGCCTGGCGGCATTTGCATGACTTCCGATTGCCTGGCATTGGTACGGGCAGTTTGCGACGTTCGCTCGCTGGGTCGGCAGGCCGTCAAAGGTGTGGCCGATCCGGTGGCTTTATATCGTTTGCTGGCGATGAAAACTGATGTGCAGAACACGCACTTTCATGAAGCTGTCTTATCCCCGTTTCGAGGCCGTGATGATGAGCTGGGCTGGCTGAAGCAGGCGCTGACTGATACCCGGGAAGGACAGGGCACGGTGATTGGTTTGTCCGGTGGGCCGGGTACTGGAAAGAGTCGTCTGTGCCATGAATTTGCGCAGTGGTGCCGCAGCTGCAATGTGCCGGTGTGTACCGTAAGAACTCAACTCTACGGACACGCCACGCCGCTGCAGCCGGTGTTGATGCTGCTTCGCACCTGCTTTTTCGGGATTGCGCAGTCTGATGATGCTGCTTTTGCCCGGCAGCGAATTGCCATGGTTTTAAAAAAACTGGGGAGTTTCTCGGTCGACGACCTGGCTTTGCTCAATGAGTTTTTGGGAGTTGCAGAACCGGGGGCAACGCCGTCTGCGCTCAGTCCCAATGCACGGCGCGCCCGGTTGCTGGGGCTGCTGCGCGAGATGGTAAGCCATGACGGCGGCCATGCATCAGTGATTATTTTTGAAGATTTGCATTGGCTCGACGATGCCAGCGCAGAGTTTTTGGCGGTGCTCGCAGATGCGGTGGCTAAAACGCGGACGCTTCTTCTGTTGAACTATCGACCGACTTACCGGGGTTCATGGGCTGCATTGCCCCACTTCAGGGCCATCGCACTGAAGGATCTGGGCGAAGCCGACACCGCTGATCTGGTCAGAGGGCTTTTGAGTACCCGCCCCGCGCTTCAAAAGCATTTCGAAGTCATCGTCGAGCGTTCTGCCGGTAACCCTTTCTTTGCCGAGGAGTTGGTACATTCGCTGGTCGAAAAAAGCGATTTTGCGGATTCGTTTGGCAGTCGAAGAAACGATGTCGAATCGTTGATTCAGACGCTACCCGCCAACGTCCAGGCCGTCATAGGCGAGCGTATTGATCGTCTGGTTTCCACGCAGCGAACGCTCCTGCATATTTGCGCCGTGATCGGAAAAGAAATTCCGGTAACTGTTCTGGAGCAGGTCGCGGTCTACCTGGTGAGCCAGGTCGAGAGCGGGCTTACCGGCCTGTGCGAGGCTGAGCTGTTGCAAATGCTGCGTGAAATAGCTGGCGAACGCCGCTTCGCCTTTCGCCATCCGCTGATTCAGGAGGTCGCCTACAGCACCCAGCTCAAGGCGCGGCGAGCAAGCCTGCATGCCGCTGTGGCGGTAGCCATGGAAGTGCATTACAGCGCCAGGGCTGGGGAGTTTGCCGCCTTGATTGCTTATCACTACGCGTCGGCCGGCCAGCCAGTCAATGCGTCTTTGCATGAAGCGCGCGCGGCCAAATGGGCCGGCTCCACCAATTCGGCCCAGGCGATCAAGCACTGGCGCAAGGTCTGGTCGCTGCTGGAGGGCCAGGAAAGTACGCCGCAAGTCAAAAGCCAGCGCGCATTGGCGGGTGGGCGCATCGTCTACCTTGGCTGGCGCGAAGGGCTGGCCGCAACCGAGGTCGATGTCATCAGCCGCGAAGCCATTGCAATTGCTGACGCGCGCATGGCGCAATTGCTGGTGTTTGTGCAGGGCCGCATGCTGCAGTCAGCCGGCGGCCCCGCCGATGCGTATGTTGAGTGCGTCAAACGTGCGATGGCGATGTCGCCCGAGACGCAGACGCCGGGCCGCCAGGCGCTTTTGTACGTGGCGCTCAGCCAGGCTTACACCTGGGCCGGGTTGCTGAAGGAGGCGCTGCAGGCCAGTGATGCAGCGGAAGCGGGCATCGGCCAGATTGACTCGTTTGATCGGGACTTTATTGATTTCAGCATCGTGCAATGGCGGTTGGGGATTCGCACGAAAGCGTTGATTCGTCTGGGTCGTCTCGATGAGGCCCGGTGGTGTCTTGGACAAATGGAGCAGGCAGATGGTGGGTTGAATGATCCGATCATTGCTCAACTTGCGCACATTCAGAATGTCGAGATCGCGGCTTGTTTGGGAGACAGATCTGCGGCCATCGCGCACAGTAAAAAAATGGCAACAAGTGCAAATCAACACCCATCGCCGTACTCTCGAATTTATGCGCTGTGGTGTCAGGGAATGGCGGCTGTGACTATCGGCGAGAACGACACCGCCAAGAAGCATTACGAGGATGCACTTGTGCTGATCGCACAGACGCAAATTGCAGTTGATTTCGAATCTGAAATTCAGGCCCGCTACTGCGAGTTGCATTACCACTCCGGCAATTTAAGCGCAGCGATTGCGATTGCCAGCCAAGCCGTTGACACCTCCAGGCGGCGCAACAACCGCGCCACGGAGGGCCGTGCGTTGTTGGTGCTGGCGGCAGCGACAGGTCAACAGACCGGAACCGAGGCACAGGTAAGCGCAAGAAGATTGTTCAGTCTGGCCGACGCGCTGATGGCGCAAACCGGTGC
>JANPFZ010000508.1:0-2958 GCA_031423655.1 Polaromonas sp. | reverse complement strand
ATCATCGCGCACTGCAAAAAACACCTGGCTGGTTTCAAGGTTCCGCGCGCCGTGGTGTTCGGCGAGCTGCCGAAAACCTCGACCGGCAAGATCCAGAAGTTTGAGCTGCGCAAACTGGCGGGCTCGGCAGTGGCGATTGATGTTTGACGCACCCTTGGTCTGCTATTTATTCAATAGCTACTTGCGCACGTATTACTTGGGCTACAGGCCTATTTGATGTATAAAACAGGCTCATCACGATGAAGCTTGGCATTCAGGCTGCCTATGTGCTTAGCCATCCCGGCGGCTTCGCGCTGCGGGTGCTCAAGGGCTTTCGCGCCAACCAGGGCCTGCTGCTGGCGGGCGCCGTGGCGTACTACGCCTTGCTGTCGATTGTTCCGCTGTTGATTCTGGTGGCGATTGCGCTGTCGCATGTGATTGACCAGGCTGCGCTGCTCGAAGCCATTGGCCGCTACATCGGCTGGCTGGCGCCGGGGCAGTCGCGCTTCATCGTTGGCGAGCTGGCCAATTTTCTGGCGCATCGCGAAGTCGTCGGCTGGCTGCTGCTGGCCACCATGCTGTTCTTCAGTTCACTGGCTTTTACCGTGCTGGAGAACGCCATGTCGGTGGTGTTTTTGCACCGGGTGGCGATTCGCAGGCGTCACTTTATGGTGTCGGCGGTGCTGCCGTACTGCTACATCCTGTCGCTGGGCGTGGGGCTGCTGCTGGTCACGCTGGTGTCTGGCAGCTTCGCGGCGCTGGGCGAGAGAAGTGTGGATTTTCTGGGCTATAGCTGGTCACTCAGCGGCTTCTCGGGGGTGCTGCTGTATCTGCTCGGGCTGACAGGCGAGATCTTTTTGCTGACCTCGGTTTACCTCGTCATGCCGGTGGGAAAGCTGTCGCTGCGCCACGCGCTAATTGGCGGCGTGACAGCGGCGCTGCTGTGGGAAGTGACGCGCCATGTGCTGCTGTGGTACTTCAGCACGCTGTCGCAGGTCGGTGTGGTGTATGGCTCGCTGACGACGGCCATCGTGGTGCTGCTGAGCCTGGAAATCGCCGCCACCTTGCTGCTGCTGGGCGCGCAGGTGATTTCTGAGTACGAGCGCATCGGCACGGCCGCACACGGCAGCCCGGCGCAGCCGATGCGGACAGGCCAGGCGAGTTGAAAAAAGCCGGTCCAGCTAACCTTTCGGGCTGCAATTTCCAGTCCGACACCCAAGCCTAAAATTCGAGCATGAAGCAAGAAATCACCAGTCATTCGGCCCCCAGCATGCGCGACACCGCCACACCCCGCATCACCGATCTGCGGGTGATTCCCGTCGCCGGCTGCGACAGCATGCTGCTTAATCTGAGTGGTGCGCATGGCCCGTTTTTCACCCGCAACCTCGTGATCCTGACCGACAATGCCGGCCGCACCGGCATTGGCGAGGTGCCAGGTGGTGAAAAGATTCGGCAGACACTCGAAGATGCGCGTGCGCTGGTCGTCGGTCAGCCCGTGGGCAACTATCTGAGCGTGCTGCAAATCATGCAGACGCAGTTTGCCGGGCGCGACAGTGGTGGGCGCGGGCTGCAGACGTTTGATTTGCGCACCACTATTCACGCCGTGACGGCGGTTGAATCTGCCCTGCTTGATTTGCTGGGACAGCACCTGGGGGTGCCGGTGGCGGCGCTGCTGGGCGAGGGCCAGCAACGCGCTGCGGTGGAGATGCTGGGCTACCTGTTCTTCGTCGGTGATCGCAACAAAACAGATCTGCCTTACAACAGCGAGCCGGATGCAGACGATACCTGGTCACGCATCCGCCACGAAGAGGCGTTGACGCCCGATGCCATCGTGCGCCAGGCCGAAGCCGCGCACGCGCGCTATGGTTTCAACGACTTCAAGCTCAAGGGCGGCGTGCTTCGCGGCGAGGATGAAATCGAAGCCGTCACCGCGTTGCACGAGCGCTTTCCCCAAGCCCGCGTGACGCTCGACCCGAATGGCGGCTGGCTGCTCAAAGACGCGATCCGCTTGATGCGCGATGCGAAAAATATCGTTGCCTACGCCGAAGACCCGTGCGGTGCTGAAGACGGCTTTTCGGGCCGGGAAGTGATGGCCGAGTTCCGCCGCGCCACCGGCCTGCCCACAGCCACCAACATGATCGCCACCGACTGGCGGCAGCTGAGCCACGCGCTGGCGCTGCAATCCGTCGATATTCCGCTGGCCGACCCGCACTTCTGGACTATGGCCGGCTCAGTGCGCGTGGCGCAAACCTGCCGCGACTGGGGCCTGACCTGGGGCTCGCATTCCAACAACCACTTCGACGTGTCGCTGGCGATGTTTACCCACGTTGCCGCCGCTGCGCCAGGCCGCGTCACCGCCATTGACACCCACTGGATCTGGCAGGACGGCCAGCGGCTGACGAACGAGCCACTGCAGATCGTCAGCGGTCGGGTGCAGGTGCCGACGGTTCCGGGTTTGGGCGTTGAGCTTGATATGGTCGAAGTCGAAAAAGCGCATCAGCTTTACAAGCAGCACGGCCTAGGTTCGCGTGACGACGCCATCGCCATGCAAAGCCTGATCCCCGGCTGGAAATTCGACCCGAAACGGCCAGCCTTCGACCGCTAAACCTTTTCACAGATGACCATGCAGCAACCTGCCAGCGACCGCATCAGCAGCATCAAGCTGTCATCGTGCTACTTGCCGCTCGCCACACCGATCAGCGACGCCAAGGTGCTCACCGGCCGGCAAAAGCCGATGACCGAAATCGTCATGCTGTTTGCCGAGATTGAAAGCGAGGACGGCTATCACGGCCTGGGCTTCAGCTATTCCAAACGCGCCGGCGGGCCAGGCCAGTTCGCGCACGCCAAAGAAATCGCGCCGGTGCTGATCGGCGAAGACCCGAGCGACATTGCCCGGCTGTGGGACAAGCTCTGCTGGGCCGGTGCCTCGGTCGGCCGCAGCGGTATGGCCACGCAAGCCATCGGCGCTTTCGATGTGGC
>JANPFZ010000507.1:0-2898 GCA_031423655.1 Polaromonas sp. | reverse complement strand
GCGCGATCAGATGGTGGCCGACCTGCGCAAGGTAATGAAGCTCAACCGGCACAACTCGTTGCTCAAAGCCGGGCGGATTGAGGAGTCACTTGTTGAACACCGCGCCATCATGCAGGCGCTGAACGCGCGAGACGCCAACGCCGCTGTGCAGCGTATGCGTGAGCATTTCTCCCATGGGCTGGAAGCCGCCACCCAGGCGTAAGCCGGCGGACAACTTTCACTGCAGCTGTTGCGACCGATGCGACCGATGCGACCGGTTTGCCGACGGTCAGGGCAATCGCTTATCGGAGTGACTCGACATTAGCCAGGTTAAAGCTCAGATTGCCCCACAGGCTGTCCCAGTCAATGTCCTTCTCACCTTTGGCGGGCACCATGTGAACCACACTGATCATCCAGCCGCCAGCGTACGGCAGGTTGAACGTGGCCTTGCCATCGACGGACGTTTTCGCACGAATGATCAGCGTCTGGCCGCCCTGCCGGTTCCATGCCTTCAACAGCGCGCCAGCCAATGGCTTGTCGTCAAACAATACCTGCAGGTCCAGCGCATCGCCGGGTTTCATCGCCAACGGGTCATTTGACGGCACGATCTCGAGTCGCTGCCCCGTGCGTGCGGAATACGTTTTGTCAGCTGCGGCGGCTGTAGCTGCACTTGAACTGGACCCAGACGCATTGCCCACCCGCAGCAAGGTTTTGACATGCCGTCGATAGCGCTCTCGCCCGGGCTTTTCAGCAGTGCCGGCTGCTTCGCGCTGGGTCTTGATGAAGTCCAGACCTTCGTCATGCAGATAAGCATGAAAGCGGTCAGCAGCCAGTGAAATCTGATTCGGTTGACTGTCAAAGGCAAACAGATAGCTGCCAGGAGCCGGCAAGGGCAGGTTCAGGGTCGCTATGGCACCACGGGAAGGCGGGGGCAGCAAGGCGCGAAGATCTTTGTTGCCAGACGCCGAATACTGCCGCAAAGCGACGGTTTGCGGCATGGAAAAGCCCATCTGCTCACCTTCAAAAAATTCGCCCACCCGCAGGTCCAGCCGCGCCGTGTCGCCAGCTGCCAGCTGCGACGTCACCGGCTCGAACCAGAACTCGTGCGCCTGCGCGATATGCGGTACCAGCAGTCCTGCGCAAACAGCCAGAGACAAAAAAAGTTTGTGATTCATCTGTAGCCAAAATTATTGAAATTGAATCGGCCCCACACCTGACGACCGATTAGCTGATGACAAGCCGCATCTGCTTTTAAATCAGAAGTCAAGGCACTGGAATTTAATCGTACCCGCCGTTGTAAGAGCTGCACTATTGCTTACGCAGACGAAGCGGGTGTGGATTCAGAACAGGTCAACAGAGGTGGAGCATCAACCACCAAAAAAACCAAAGGCCGCGCAGAGCGTGCGCGGCCTATTTACGTATTTCGTCGGTCCTAACTACCGCGTCACGTACCCCGTCCCCGACGCGCTGGTGACGTCGAACAGCCCGTCGCCCATGTAGCGCAGCGTGAGCTCATTGGTCTGGCCGCCGGTGATGGAGCCGGTAGTGCCATAGCTGCTGCGGTTGCTCGTTGAGACGTAGATTTGACCCACATTGACTGCGCCCACCAACCGGTTACCGTCAGCTGAAACCGCCGCGCCCCGCCACCAGTTGCGCGTGGCGCGCTCTGTCCAGGTCGCACCGGAATTGGTTGAAACCAGCAGTCTTCCGTCTCGTCCGGCGGGTGCAGCGGGCTCCGTTGCGGGGTTGGTGCCATTGGCCTGAACCGCCACAAGCACACTTCCGTCGGCTGAGGAAGCGACCGAATTGAAGCCGCCTTCGAACGTGCCAGCCGACCACGTCACACCCGAATCACTGGATGTGTAGATTTTTCCGAATCGCTCCACCATCGCCAGCCGGTTGCCGTCGGCTGATGAGGTAACGCGATAAGCCGTCACTGCAGGGGTCGGCCGACGAGTCCAGGTCACGCCATAGTTGTCCGAGGTGAAAACCCCGGTCAGCTGGGAGGTCACAACATCCTGGTATGCCGCAGCGACCAGCTTCCTGCCATCCGCAGACGATGCAATCGATCTCCACATTTGTGTCTCAGCCCGCTCAATCCAGGTTCCTGCACCAAAAGCAGCACCAGGCGCCTGCTCAAGCGTGTAAATTCTTCCGTTGTTACCGCCGCTTGTGGTTTCAAGCGTCGCTGCAGCCACCCGGCTGCCATCAGCCGACATGGTGACTGAGTCCCATGAGCGCACGGAGTCTCGGGCTACCCACGTAACGCCCGAATCGCCTGACGTCCAGATCGAAGTGCCCACACCCACTGCAGCCAGCTTCGTGCCGTCTGCTGACGAAGCGATCGACGACCACGGCGCGTCCCCGGGAGCCGTCCGCATCGTCCAGGTTGCACCTGCGTCGGCAGACGTCCACACTAAACCGCTAGGCGAAGCACTGCCGTTGGGATTTTGCAAGCCCGTAAAGTTATTTGCCACCGCCGCCAGCTTTTGCCCGCTGGCAGAAGACGCTACAAACCACCAGTTTTGCGTTGGACTTTGCTGCGGCGAAAATGCCAGCCCTGGTTCGACCCCACCCGGCAGGGCGCGCGTCCCCATCGTCTGCCCGGCGTTCTGCGCCAGCTTCCAGCGAATATCCGTATCGCCCTTGACCACCACAGTGCCTCCCACCGCGATGGTCGTCGGAAGCGCGATGACGACCTCGTCGGTTGCCAACGCCTTGATGGTTTGCACGAAGTACTTGGCGTTGGCAACTGCCTGTTTGGCCAAGGTGGTTATAGGCTCGAAACCAGCGGGCACTGGATTCGAAGATGCTCCCTGGGTCGGACCAGGTGAAGCGATTGGTGCTCCAACGCCTGCGTTGGAGCTTTCGCCTCCACCGCCGCCGCCGCAGGCAGCAAGAAGTGCGGTCAACGCGAAT
>JANPFZ010000506.1:0-3557 GCA_031423655.1 Polaromonas sp. | reverse complement strand
ATTAGCGTGCATGAAAACTTGAGCAACATCGTGCGAGGGGCTGAGGCCCGCGTCGGCGAACCCAAAACCACTATCGCTGCGCCATGGGACAACCAGCCCTACAGCATCAAGCGCGATGGCCTCAACATCATCAATTGCGATAACGAACCGGTGCGCACGCCCGGCTGCATCCAGGCGCACGGTGCGCTGCTGGTGCTGCGCCTGGCAGACCTGTCGATCTTGCAGGTGAGTGAAAACACCCAAGCCATCCTCGGCCAGTCGGCGCAGCAACTGCTTGGTCAAAGCGTGGCCGCGGTTGTTAAGGCCGAGGGCGCGGCTCGTTTGCGCAGTGTTCTGGCGACCGACTCAACTGATCGCAACCCGATATATGCCTTTACACTGCCGGCCAACGAGCAGGTCGCCGCGATGGATGTGACGCTGCACACCCTCGACGGCGTGGTGATACTGGAGTTGGAGGCCACCGGCCGAACCCAGCCCGGCACGGCCACCGGTCCCGTAGCACCAGGTCCGCGCCACAACACCGACTACTACTCGATCATCAAGAAAACGGTGGCGCGACTGCAGACCATGGCTTCGGTACAGACGTTTTGCCAGGCGCTGGCCGATGAGGTGCGGCTGCTGTCTGGCATGGAGCGGGTGATGATCTATAAATTTCATGCTGATCACCACGGCGAGGTCATTGCCGAAAGCCGCCAAAGCCATCTGGCCCCATGGCTGGGCTTGCATTACCCGGCCGAAGACATTCCGAAGCCGGCACGCGACATTTTTGTCAAAACCTGGATTCGCCCGGTTCCTGACATCAACGGCGCACTGGCTGAAATGACGCCGCTGCTCAATCCCGATACCGGCATGCCGGTAGACATGACTTTTTGCGCACTGCGCGGCGTGTCGGTGATGTATACAGAATATCTGCAAAACATGGGCGTGTCGGCAGGCCTGACGATGCCGCTGCGCCAGGGCAACGTGTTGTGGGGTCTGGTTGCCTGCCACCACTACAGCGGCGCGCACCATGTGCCCTATGAACTGCGCGCAGCCTGTGAATTTCTGGCGCAGGTCGGTTCGCTGCAACACCGCGCCGTCGAAGACCGAGAAAACGCGGCTTACCGTCTGCAGCTGGAGGATGTCAATCAGCAGCTGCTGACGATTGCCGCGCAGGAACGCGGCTTGGCTTCGATGACCGACGGCACGCCTTCCCTCTTGAGTGCCATGCACGCCGGCGGCGCCGCGCTGTACCACTGCGACCGGTGGTGGCGGGTCGGCGAAACGCCCGATGAAACTCAACTCGACGCACTGGGTCAGTGGCTGGTCGGGCGACTGGATGCCAGCGCGCTGGTCAGCCCGCTGTACGCCACGCAGTCGCTCGCGGCGGACTATCCACCTGGCGCAGCCTTTGCCGATGTGGCTAGCGGCTTGTTGGCCGCGCCGTTGTCGCGTAGCGGCCAGAACCTGATGATGTGGTTCCGGCCCGAAGTGAAAAAAATAGTCAACTGGGGCGGCAACCCGCATGACAAGCCCTTGGTGACAGGCCCCCACGGATCGCGGCTGACGCCCCGGCGCAGTTTCGAGCTGTTCAGCGAGTCGGTTCATCAGCAGGCGCTGCCGTGGCTGCAGGTTGAGATCGACGCGGCCGCCCGGCTGCGTGCCTTGATCATGGAACTGGTCATCGTGCGCGCCGAGCGGCTGGCCGGTCTGAATGCCGAACTGGCGCGCAGCAACGAGGAGCTGGATGCCTTTGCCTATGTGGCCAGCCATGACCTCAAGGAACCGCTGCGCGGCATTCACAAATACGCCCACCAGCTGATGGAAGCCGCGCCCGCCGACGAAGAGGAAAGGCGCAAGCTCGCCAGTCTGATGCGCCTGACGCTCCGCATGGACAGTCTGCTCGATTCGCTGCTGCATTTTTCGCGCGTCGGCCGGGAAGAGCTGACGCTGGAAAACGTTGATCTGAACGACGTACTTGCCGATGCGCTTGAAATGGTCGGATCCCGAACCGACGATGGCCGCACGCAGATCCTCGCGCCCCGGGCGCTGCCGCTCATCATGTGCGACCGCGTCCGGGTTCGCGAAGTGCTGGTCAATTTGCTGTCAAATGCGGTGAAGTACAACGACAAGGCGGCCCGGCAGATCGAAGTCGGTTTCATCGACGCGCACGAATCGGCGCCTCGCCAAGGGTTTCCCAGCTCGACGGACGGGCACACGGTGTACTACGTACGCGACAACGGCATCGGCATCGCGCCGCGCCATTTTGATCAGGTGTTCAAAATGTTCAAGCGCCTGCATGGCCGGGAAGAATACGGCGGCGGCACGGGTGTAGGCCTGACGATTGTGCGAAAGCTGGTGGAGCGGCATCGCGGGCAGGTCTGGCTTGAATCAGAAGACAAAGCAGGAAGCACGTTTTTCTTTACGCTAAGTAGCGCAGATGACGGCCACCATGTTTGACTCAATAGGCGCATCGATCCTTGTCGTGGAAGATTCGGACGAAGATTTCGACACCCTGCGCGAGGCGGCTAGTGCAGCAGGTGTGAAACTACTCATTTACCGCGCTGCCTCGGGTGGAGATTGTCTTGCGCTGCTGCGAGCTGAAGTCGAAGTTCATCCGCCGCTGTTGCCAGCCCTTATTTTGATGGACCTCAATTCGCACGGTATGGACGGCCGCGATGCGCTGGTAGCCATCAAGACTGATGCTATTTTGAAAGAAATTCCGCTGGTGGTGCTGACAACGTCGGCCAGCCCCAAGGACGTGGCTTTTTGCTACCATGCCGGCGTCAACGCGTACCACGTCAAGCCCGTGCGCCACGAGCAGTATCTGCTGTTACTTCGCTCGCTGCTGAACTACTGGCTGGGAAGCGCGACGCTTCCACCCACCTTGGTGAAAGTCGATTGATGCTGAATATAGAAAAGGAAATATTGAAGCCTTGGCGCGTCTTCATCATCGACGATAGCCCAGACGACCGCACCGAGATCCGCAGTATGCTGCTGAGCGGTTCGGAACGGCGCTTGACGTTTGTCGAGGCTGAAACGGCTGAAATTGGAATTGCTGCGGTGCTGGGCGCGGTGCCACCACCCGACTGCATCGTGCTGGACTACAAGCTGCCCGACATGGCCGCACCTGAAGTGCTGGCTGCCCTGACAGGGCCGGACCGTATGCCCGTGTGCCCGGTGGTGGTGGTAACAGGCGTCGCCCGACGGGAAGATGGCCGGCGTGTGCTGCGCGCTGGCGCGCAAGACTACATTGGCAAAGACTGGACGAGCGCACAAGCACTCACGCGGGCACTTGAAAACGCCTGTGAGAGCTGGGCTATGGCACGCGAACTTCGCCAGCGCAGGGACGCCCTGCGGCTGGTGACTGACCGCGAAACATTTCGCAGCGTGTTCAGCGACGCGACGCGTGACCTCAAGGACGAGCGCGCGCTGAAGCGAGTAGCGTCGCAGCTGCTGGGCCTGCATCTGGGCGCAAACCGTCTGGTTTACGCCGAAGTGGTCAGCGACGGGCGCGTTGTGGTCGAGCCCGGCTACGTTAGCGGCGTCAGTCAGATCGACGGCGTCTATCGAATTGA
>JANPFZ010000505.1:0-3581 GCA_031423655.1 Polaromonas sp. | reverse complement strand
ATTAGCGTGCATGAAAACTTGAGCAACATCGTGCGAGGGGCTGAGGCCCGCGTCGGCGAACCCAAAACCACTATCGCTGCGCCATGGGACAACCAGCCCTACAGCATCAAGCGCGATGGCCTCAACATCATCAATTGCGATGACGAACCAGTGCGTACGCCCGGCTGCATTCAGGCACACGGTGCGTTGCTGGTGTTGCGACTCGCAGACCTGTCGATCTTGCAGGCGAGCGAAAACAGCCAGACCATCCTGGGCCAGTCCGTGCAACAGCTGCTCGGCCAGACTGTGGCTGCGGTCGTGAAGTCCGAGGGCGAGGCGCGTTTGCGCAGCATCCTGTCCACCGAGCCGACGGAGCGCAACCCGATTTATGCGTTCACGTTGCCGGTCGGTGAGCAGGTTGCGGCGATGGATGTGACCGTACACACCCTCGACGGCGTAGTGCTGCTTGAGTTCGAGGCCACCGGCCGAAGCCAGGCGGGCGCGGGCACCGGCCCCGTAGCGCCCGGCCCGCGCAACGAGCCCGACTATTACTCAATTATCAAGAAAACGGTGGCACGGCTGCAGGCTATGGCTACGGTACAAACGTTTTGCCAGGCGCTTGCAGATGAGGTGCGGCTACTGTCTGGTATGGACAGGGTGATGATCCACAAGTTCCATGCCGATCACCACGGCGAAATCTTTGCAGAAAGCCGCCGCAGCGATCTGGAGCCCTGGCTGGGCATGCAATTTCCGGCCGAAGACATACCGAAGCCGGCACGCGACATTTTTGCCAAAACCTGGATTCGCCCGGTGCCCGACATCCATGGTGAGCTGGCCGAAATGACACCACTGGTTAACCCCGACACCGGCAAGCCGGTGGACATGACGTATTGCGCGCTGCGCGGCGTGTCGGTCATGTATACCGAGTATTTGCAAAACATGGACGTGTCGGCCGCCCTGACGATGCCGCTGCGCCGTGACAACGTGCTGTGGGGGCTGATTGCCTGCCACCACTACAGCGGCGCGCACCATGTGCCCTATGAGCTGCGCGCAGCCTGCGAATTTCTGGCGCAAGTCGGTTCGTTGCAGCACCATGCGGTAGAGGATCGTGAAAACGCGGCTTACCGACTTCAACTGGAAGATATCAATCAGCAGCTGCTAACGAATGCCGCGCAGGAAGGCGGTCTGGCTTCGATGACCGATGGCACGCCCTCGCTATTGGGCGCTATGCACGCAAGCGGTGCCGCGCTGTACCACCGCGACCGGTGGTGGCGGGTCGGCGAAACGCCCGACGAAACTCAACTCGACGCACTGGGTCAGTGGCTGGTTGACCGGCTGGACACGGGCTTGTTGGTGACCCCGCTGTATGCCACGCAGTCGCTTGCGGTGGACTACCCACCTGGCGCAGCCTTTGCCGATGTGGCCAGCGGCTTGTTGGCCGCGCCGTTGTCGCGTAGCGGCCAGAATCTGATGATGTGGTTTCGGCCCGAAGTGAAACAAACAGTCAACTGGCGCGGCAACCCGCATTACGAGCCCAAGGTGACAGGCCCGCACGGAACGCGGCTCACGCCCCGCCGCAGTTTCGAGCTGTTCAGCGAGTCGGTGCATCAGCAGGCGCTACCGTGGCTGCAGATCGAGATTGACGCAGCCGCCCGGCTGCGTGCCGTGATCATGGAACTAATCATCGTGCGCGCCGAGCGGCTGGCCGGCTTGAATGCCGACCTGGCGCGCAGCAATGAAGAGCTCGACGCCTTCGCTTATGTGGCGAGTCACGACCTGAAGGAACCGCTGCGCGGTATTCATAAATATGCCCACCAGCTGATGGAAGCCACGCCCGCCAACGAGGATGAAAGGCGCAAGCTCGACGGCCTGATGCGACTGACACTTCGTATGGACAGCCTGCTCGATTCCTTGCTGCATTTTTCACGCGTCGGCCGTGAAGAGCTGACGCTGGAAAACGTCGATCTGAACGACGTGCTTGCCGATGCAATTGAAATGGTTGGTTCCCGCACTGGCGATAGCCGCACGCACATCGTCGCGCCCCGGGCGCTGCCGCACGTGATGTGCGACCGCGTCCGGGTTCGCGAAGTGCTGGTCAACTTGCTGTCAAACGCGTTGAAGTACAACGACAAGGCGGACAAGCGGGTTGAAGTCGGTTATGTGACAGCGCAGGAAACATCGCTGCGTCACAGGTTTCCTGGCGATACCGACGGGCACACCGTCTTTTACGTGCGCGACAACGGTATCGGCATTGCGCCGCGCCACTTTGATCAGATATTCAAACTGTTCAAACGCCTGCATGGCCGCGACGAATACAGCGGTGGTACCGGTGCCGGCCTGACGATTGTGCGCAAGCTGGTGCAGCGCCATCGCGGTCAGGTCTGGCCTGAATCCATCGCGGGTGAAGGAAGCACGTTTTTCTTCACCCTGAGTGCGGGTGACACCCCGCATGATTGACGCAACTGCGGCACCGATTCTGGTGGTGGAAGATTCGGACGAGGATTTCGACACCGTGCGCCACGCGGTCGCTGCAGCGGGGGTAAGGCGACTCATTCATCGTGCTGCCTCGGGCGGCGATTGCCTGGACCTGCTGCGGGGCGATCGACGTACAGGTGGCAAGCCCCGTGAGGGAAAAGTGACTTTGCCTCTTAATCCCGTCCTGATTTTGATGGACCTTAATTCGCATGGCGTTGACGGCCGCGAAGCGCTGACGATCATCAAGGCCGACGCCAGCCTGAACAAAATTCCACTGGTCGTGCTGACGACTTCGGCCAATCCCAAAGATGTCGTTTTTTGCTACCAGGCCGGCGCGAATGCGTATCACATCAAGCCGGTGCGTCATGACCAGTACCTGCTGCTGGTTCGTTCGCTGCTGCACTATTGGCTCGAAAGTGCCACGCTTCCTTCTGCCCGATTGGAACTCAATTGATGCAAAGCGACGAGAAGGAGTTGTTGCCAGCCTGGCGTATCGTCATCATTGACGACAGCCCGGAAGACCGCGCCGATATCCGCCGCATGTTGTTGACGGGCTCGGACCGTCGGCTGTCCTTTGTCGAGGCCGAAACGGCTGAACTGGGAATCGCTGCGGTGCTGGGCTCGGCCTCACCCCCCGACTGCATTGTGCTGGACTACAACCTGCCGGAGATGAATGCGCCTGCAGTGCTGGCTGCCTTGAAAGCGCCGGACGGCCTGCCTGTCTGTCCGGTGGTGGTGATAACCGGCGGTGAGAGTCGGGAAATGGGTAGGCAAGTTTTGCGTGCGGGTGCGCAGGACTACATTGGAAAAGACTGGTCCAGTGCGCAAGCACTCACGCGGGCACTTGAAAACGCCTGTGAGAGCTGGGCTATGGCACGCGAACTTCGCCAGCGCAGAGACGCCCTGCGGCTGGTGACTGACCGCGAAACATTTCGCAGCGTGTTCAGCGACGCGACGCGTGACCTCAAGGACGAGCACGCGCTGAGGCGAGTAGCGTCGCAGCTGCTGGGCCTGCATCTGGGCGCAAACCGTCTGGTTTACGCCGAAGTGGTCAGCGACGGGCGCGTTGTGGTCGAGCCCGGCTACGTTAGCGGCGTCAGTCAGATCGACGGCGTCTATCGAATTGA
>JANPFZ010000504.1:0-8641 GCA_031423655.1 Polaromonas sp. | reverse complement strand
CCGGACACGACAGTCAAGGACCTCGACGGGCTCGGCTTCGCCCAGCACGACGCCGAGCGCTGGGAGCAGCTCGTCAAGCGCCCCTACGGCATCGTGCTGGTGACGGGACCAACCGGTTCAGGAAAAACGACGACTTTGTATTCGACGCTGCGTCGGCTGGCCACCGAAGCGGTCAACGTCAGCACGATTGAAGACCCGATCGAGATGATCGAGCCAGCCTTCAACCAGACGCAGGTGCAGACACATCTTGATTTGAATTTTTCGGAAGGCTTGCGCGCCCTGATGCGACAGGACCCCGACATCATCATGGTCGGCGAGATTCGCGACTTGCCGACGGCTGAAATGGCGGTGCAGGCCGCGCTCACCGGGCATCTGGTTTTCAGCACGCTGCACACCAACGACGCGCCGTCAGCGGTGTCGCGCATGATGGAACTCGGCGTGCCGTCGTATCTCATCAATGCCACGCTGCTCGGTGTGCTGGCGCAGCGACTGGTGCGCACCCTGTGCAGCAATTGCCGCGAGCCTGACGAGGTGACATCGCGTGAAACGCTGGCCGATCTGGTCAAACCGTGGCAATTGAGCGGTGGCTACCGGCCTTACAAACCGGTGGGCTGCGTTGATTGCCGAATGACCGGATTCCGGGGCCGTATGGGGCTGTATGAATTGCTGACAGTGACCGAAGGCTTCAAGGAAAAAGTTTCCAGAGAGCCCAATATTGATTCGCTGCGCCGCCAGTCTGTCAGGGATGGCATGCGCCCTTTGCGACTGGCCGGTGCACTGAAAGTCGCCGAGGGCCTGACCACCATCGAAGAAATTCTCGCGGCCACGCCCCCTTTGTCTTGAGGCATGTGGTCGCCGCGCCCTGCATGAGCTGTGCTTACCCTTGCCGGCCCAATAGGTGAAAGCCACATGCCCACGGCGTCTGATTAATCGCACAATGCAGTGTTCACCAACTATCACTTCCGAGGAGACAAGCCGTGGCAATCAAGAGTCAAAAAGACTTTTTTTCCGGCCTCATGTTTATGGGCGTCGGCGTGGCGTTCGCATGGGGCGCGACGACCTATAACGTGGGTTCCGGTGCCCGCATGGGCCCGGGCTACTTCCCGCTCATGCTGGGTGTGCTGATGGCCATCCTCGGCGCGGCCATCACCTTCAATTCGATGGTGGTGGAAGCCGAAGGCGGCGGCAAAATCGGCAAGTGGGCCTGGAAGCCGCTGCTGTTCATCATTCTGGCCAATTTGACGTTCGGGGTTTTACTGGCCGGATTGCCCAGCATCAACTTTCCGGCCTTCGGCATGATCGTCGCCATTTATGCGCTGACCTTTATTGCCAGCATGGCTGAGGAAGGCTGGAAGGTTAAAAACACCTTCATTCTGGCGACTGTTCTGGCTGCCGGAAGCTACGTGGCATTTGTCCTTCTCCTCAAGCTGCAGTTCCCGGTGTGGCCTGCTTTCATCACCGGTTAAGGCAACATCATGGATCTGATTTCAAATCTATCGCTCGGTTTTAGCGTCGCGTTCACGCCGATCAACCTGCTGTATGCGTTCGTCGGCTGCCTGCTCGGCACGCTGATCGGTGTGCTGCCGGGCATCGGCCCTGTGGCCACTATCGCCATGCTGCTGCCGGCGACTTACGCCCTGCCACCGGTATCGGCTCTCATCATGCTGGCCGGTATCTATTACGGCGCCCAGTATGGCGGCTCCACCACTGCGATTCTGGTGAATCTGCCGGGTGAGTCTTCGTCCGTCGTCACTTGTATTGACGGCTACCAGATGGCCCGAAAAGGGCGAGCGGGCCCAGCGTTGGCGGCTGCAGGATTGGGCTCGTTTTTTGCCGGTTGCGTGGGTACGCTCATCCTCGCCGCATTTGCTCCGCCATTGACTGAACTGGCCTTCAAATTTGGCCCTGCTGAGTACTTCGCGCTGATGGTGCTGGGTTTGATCGGTGCTGTGGTGCTGGCTTCAGGCTCACTGCTGAAGGCCATCGCCATGATTGTTCTGGGCCTTCTGCTTGGCCTGGTCGGCACAGACGTGAACTCAGGTGTGGCGCGTTTCAGCTTTGACATTCCCGAACTGACTGACGGCATCGGCTTCGTGGTGATCGCCATGGGAGTTTTCGGATACGGCGAAATCATCAGCAACCTGGCGCAACCAGAGCATGAGCGCGAGGTCTTCACCGCCAAGGTAACGGGTCTGCTTCCGACCAAGGAAGATTTCAAGAACATGGCGCCTGCCGTACTGCGTGGCACCTTCCTGGGTTCAGCGCTCGGGATATTGCCAGGCGGCGGTGCCTTGCTGGCAGCATTCGCCGCGTACGCACTTGAAAAGAAAATGAAGATGAAACCGGGCGAAGTACCGTTTGGCAAGGGCAATATCCGCGGTGTGGCGGCTCCTGAGTCGGCCAACAACGCCGGTGCGCAAACCTCCTTCATTCCGCTGCTGACGCTCGGCATTCCGCCCAACGCCGTGATGGCGCTGATGGTCGGTGCGATGACGATTCACAATATCCAGCCCGGTCCGCAGGTCATGACCAGCAATCCGGAACTTTTCTGGGGCCTGATCGCCTCGATGTGGATCGGCAATGCAATGCTGATCATTTTGAATCTGCCGCTGATCGGCATGTGGATCAAGCTGCTGACGGTGCCCTATCGCTATCTGTTCCCGGCCATCGTGCTGTTCTGCGCCATCGGTGTTTATTCGACCAACAACAACACCTTTGATATCTGGACCGTGGGCGCTTTCGGGGTCATTGGCTACTCGTTTGTGAAACTGGGTTGTGAGCCGGCACCGCTGCTGCTCGGCTTCATTTTGGGGCCGATGATGGAAGAAAACCTGCGGCGCGCACTGTTGCTTTCGCGCGGTGACTGGAGCGTATTTGTCACGCGTCCGCTGTCTGCGGGCCTTCTGGCGGCAGGCTTGTTAATGCTCATCATCGTGCTGTTGCCGTCGGTGAAGCACAAGCGGGAAGAGGCTTTCGTCGAGGAGTGAAGCATTACCAGGGCACCCTGCGCGTACTGACAAAAAAAAGCACTTTCGGGTGCTTTTTTTTTGTGGCAAAAGTCGCTTGGCCTCAAAGCACCGGCAGGTCAGAGGCTGCACAATCAGGGCATTGAAAAGGAGATCAAACGTGTACTTGTCATTTCAACAGTGATGGCTGCCCTGCCATGTCCTGGGCGAGCGGTGTATTCGGTCCTGCCTGGTGAGGGGCGAACTTCGCAACTGTTTTGCCAGTCCAATTCACCTGAGGGCTGCCCTGGTTGCAGGCCTCACTTCCTCCATGCTTTTTTGACAGGCTCCTGATGAACTTCAACTTCGATAACCCCTACACCTCGACCCGAATTCCGGTTTTTGCCCGCAATGTGGTGTCAAGCTCGCATCCGCTGGCCACACAGGCTGGCCTGCGCATGCTGCACAAGGGCGGTAACGCGGTTGACGCGGCCATCGCGGCTGCAGCAGCCATGACGATTGTGGAGCCGGTCAGCAACGGCCTCGGCAGTGACTCGTTTTGCATTTTGTGGGACGGCGAGGAACTGCACGGGCTCAACGCATCAGGTCGAGCACCGCAGCGCTGGACGCCTGATTACTTCAGGCGCAAGTATGGCGACAGCGCCACGGTACCTCCCAAACGTGGGCTGGATTCGGTCACGGTTCCCGGCGCGGTCAGCAGCTGGGTGACCCTGAGCAAGCGCTTCGGCAAGCTGCCTTTTGCCGATCTGATGGAGCCCGCCATCGACATGGCCGAACGCGGCTATCTGCTGTCACCCGTGGTGCAGCAAAAGTGGGCAGCCGCCACCGAAGAATTGCAGTCGCAGCCCGGATTTGCCAGCGCCTTTTTGCCTTGGGGCCGGGCGCCCAGGGTCGGTGAGCTGTTCCAGTTCAAGGCCGCAGCAAAAGGTTTGCGGGCGATTGCGCAGACCAAGGGTGCGGCCTTCTACGGCGGCGAAATGGCGCACGCGCTGGAAAAGTTTTCCGCTCAAAACGGCGGCAGCCTGACGGCCAAGGATTTTGAGGACTACCGCCCCGAGTGGGTCAAACCGATTGCCAAGAACTACCGCGGCTACACGCTGCATGAAATTCCGCCCAACGGGCAGGGCATTGCGGCGTTGATCGCACTCGGCATTCTGGACCGGTTCGACGTGGCTGGTCTGGCCCTTGATGGCGTCGATTCACAGCACCTGCAAATCGAAGCCATGAAGCTGGCCTTTGCCGATGTGTACAAATTCGTGGCTGAGCCAGCGGCGATGGAAGTGACCGCGGAGCAGATGCTGGACGACGCGTATCTGGCTTCGCGCGCCAGGCTCATCGACATGAAAAAAGCGCAGGATTTCGGCGCTGGCAACCCCGTCAAGGGCGGCACGATTTACCTCACCGCAGCCGATGAAGACGGCATGATGGTGAGCTTCATCCAGAGCAACTACATGGGCTTCGGCTCCGGCTGCGTCGAGCCCGAATTCGGCATCAGCCTGCAAAACCGCGGTCACGGTTTCAGCCTTGACGCTGGCATCAATCAGGTGGCTCCGGGCAAGCGACCGTTTCACACCATCATTCCGGCCTTTGTGACAAAAGGCGGGCAACCGGTGATGAGCTATGGCGTGATGGGCGCCAACATGCAACCGCAGGGTCACATGCAGACGCTGGTTCGCATGCTCGACTACGGGCAGAGCCCGCAGGCCGCCTGCGACGCGCCGCGCTGGCGCTACAACGAGGGCCTGGAGATCAACGTCGAAGCCGCGATGAACCAGGCGACTGTGCAGGGCCTGGCCGAGCGCGGGCACCGCATGGAGGTGATCAACGATTCATACCAGGACTTTGGCTCCGGCCAATTTATCTGGCGCGCCGGCGACCCGAAAGTGGAAGGCTACGTGGCCGCGAGTGATTCGCGGCGCGACGGCCAGGCTTCGGGTTTCTAAACAGAGACCTCGAGCAACAATTTGATACCAGATCGGCCTCTAGCCCAGGTAATTCCTGCGCAAGAAGCTATTAAAAGCATAGCGCCTGGATTGCTGCTGGCCGCTGCCGGTTCCATCGCTTTCAGCGGCAAGGCGATCATCGTGAAGCTGGCCTACCGCTACGGCGTCGATGCGGTCACGCTCATCATGTATCGCATGCTGTTTGCGCTGCCGATTTTTGCCGTCATGGCGTGGTGGGCCAGCCGGGGCAAGCCGCCCCTGACGCGCAAAGACTGGGCTGGTGTGGTCGGGCTTGGCTTCAGCGGGTATTACCTGGCCAGCTTTCTCGACTTTGCCGGGCTGGCATACATCAGCGCGTCGCTCGAACGGCTGATTCTTTACCTGAACCCGACGCTGGTGATGTTGCTGGGCCTGGTGCTGTACCAACGCCGCGTGAAGGTGGCGCAGATCATCGGCATGGCGATCAGCTACAGCGGCGTGGCACTGGTGTTCGGCCATGAGATCAGGCTGCAGGGGGCCGACGCGGCGTGGGGCGCGTTGCTGGTATTTTTGAGTGCCATCAGTTACGCGGTGTACCTGGTCTACAGCGGCGAGCTGGTCAAGCGGCTCGGTGCCTTGCGGCTGGTGGGCCTGGCCACCACGGTGGCGTGCCTGTGCTGTCTGCTGCAGTTTGTGTTGCTCCGCCCGATGAGCGCGGCGGTCGTCGCACCCGAAGTGATCTGGCTCTCGGTATTGAACGCGACCGCGTGCACGGCCGTACCCGTATTGCTGATCATGATGGCGATCGAGCGCCTGGGACCCAGCCTGGTCGCGCAGACCGGCATGATCGGGCCGATGTCGACCATTTTGATGGGTGTGCTGATTCTGGGTGAGCCTTTCACGGCCTGGGTGGCTGCGGGCAGCGTGCTGGTGATTGCCGGTATTTACGTCTTCACGCGCTCCAAATAAATCCTTTCTAAAGGTGGGGTCGCGTACCGTAGCGTGGTTCACAATTCCACCCAACGTCTCTGACTAACCAAAAGGAATCATCATGGATTTAGGTATTTCCGGTAAATGGGCGCTGGTCTGCGGCGCGAGCAAAGGCCTGGGTTTAGGTTGCGCTCAGGCGCTGGTGCGCGAAGGCGTACACGTGCTCATCGTGGCGCGTGGCGCTGAGGCGCTGCAGGCGGCTGCTACTAAATTAATAGCCGACAGCGCACGTCCTTCAGAGGCTGAGGTGTTGTTTGTTGCTGCAGACATCACGACAGTAGAAGGCCGCGCTGCTGTGTTCGCCGTGCGCAAAGACTTCGACATCGTCGTCACCAACGCAGGTGGCCCGCCACCGGGCGACTTCCGTGACTGGGACCGCGACGCGTGGATCAAGGCGGTCGATGCCAATATGCTCACGCCGATCGAGCTGATCAAGGCGACGGTGGACGGCATGGCGGCGCGGGGCTTTGGCCGCATCATCAACATCACGTCCAGCGCGGTCAAGGCGCCCATCGACATTCTGGGTTTGAGCAATGGCGCACGCAGTGGCTTGACGGGTTTTGTGGCCGGTGTGGCGCGCAGCAAACTTGCCGCCCAGGGTGTGACGCTGAACAACCTGCTGCCCGGCGCATTCGATACTGACCGCCTGCGCGGCACCATGGCCGGGGCTGCCAAAAAAACGGGCCAGCCGATTGAGACCGTGATGGATGCGCGCCGTAAAAACATTCCGGCCCAGCGCTTTGGTAACGCGGAAGAATTTGGTGCCATCTGCGCGTTTTTGTGCAGCCAGCATGCGGCCTACATGACGGGGCAAAACGTACTGGCCGATGGCGGCGCGTTCAGCGGCACGTTTTAGTTCCTGGCCGTTGAACCTGCGGGGCTGCCCTGTCCCGATTAGTTGTAGCTCGCAATCGCGGCCGATCGTGGGTCAGGCTCTGCCGCAACCGGCGAAGCCATCAGCGGTGCAGTATCAATCTGCCCAAAGCGCTGTGCCACTTCGGTATCTGCCGCGCCAACCTCCCATGAAAAATGAGCTGCGGTGATAGTTTGAAGCGCATCGCGATTCTTCAGCGACATCGCCGACACACCCAGCACCAGAAATGTCCAGCCGATCCACGCCAGCAAGTGCCAGTAAGTCCGGCCGAAGCCGGGGCGGGTGGGTATGCTTGTTTTCCTGGTCATGATGGTTCCTCCCTGAATAAATTCCCCAAATAAATGCTGGTCGACGTACTGCAATCGGTGCGCCTGCTGCGATGGCAGAGGTTTCTGTTGTGATCAACAGGCTTTGATGCTACGGCTCGTGACCGGCGCCGGATATCCCCAGTTTTAGCGGCAGCTGCCGGGCGGTAACGCTGCGATTGAGAACTTTTTTTGTATACCGGCAGCAGGATTGCCGGCACAGCAACGTCGCCGCTACCGGTTTTCCCTCGTAAAACTGTCGATGTCCCCGGCCCGGCATGCCCGCCCCGCCGTTGGATTGCACGGTGCAAGCGCAGTAACGAGGTGCTAGCGCGGTAGGTAAAAAATACCGAAAACGGGTGGTTCAACGCTTTTGCAGGCAGTCGACTGCGTGCTCACGGGCACAGCGCAAAATAGAGCCCATGAAACCACCCAAACGACTGCAACCCCTGATTGAAGAAGGCCTGATCGACACCGTGGTGCGTCAGCTGATGAGCGGCAAGGAGGCGATGGTTTATGTCATGCGGGTGGGTGAAGAAACCCGCTGCGCCAAGGTCTACAAAGAAGCGACCGAGCGCAGCTTTCGCCAGGCCGTTGATTACACCGAAAACCGCAAAGTCAAAAACAGCCGCCAGGCCAGGGCCATGGCCAAGGGAACCAAATTTGGACGGCAGGCGCAGGAAGCGGCCTGGCAGAGCGCCGAAGTCGACGCGCTTTACCGCCTTGCGGCTGCGGGGGTGCGCGTGCCCCGGCCCTACAACTTTTGCGATGGCGTGCTGCTGATGGAACTGGTTACCGACGAATACGGCGATGCAGCGCCAAGGCTCAACGATGTGCAGTTCACCCCGGAAGATGCACGCCGGCACCACGCCACGCTGATCCGGGAAGTGGTGCGCATGCTGTGCGCCGGTGTCGTCCATGGCGACTTGTCGGAGTTCAATATTCTGGTCGCCGCCGACGGCCCGGTCATCATCGACCTGCCACAAGCCATAGACGCCGCTGGCAACAACCACGCCAAACGCATGCTGCTGCGCGACGTCGATAACCTGCGCAATTTCTTCGGTGGCTTTGCGCCAGAGCTGCTGCGCAGCGACTTCGGGCTGGAAATCTGGAGCCTGTATGAGCGCGGCGTGCTGCTGACCGACAGCGTGCTGACCGGCCGCTTCGAGCGCAAGCGGGGCGCGGTCGATGTGGGCAGCGTAATGCGTGAGATTGACGATGCACGGTCTGAGGAAGCGGCGCGGCGGGTGCGAATGCAGGTGCCAGGGTAATCTCCGGGGTGATTGGCCGCCGCAGACTACGACCGGTCAACGCCGGGCTGAGACCACAATCCCGCCCACGATCAGCACAAATGCGAGTGCGTGATACAGCTGCGGCAGCTCACCCAGAAAAGCCGCTGAAAGCAATGCCGCAAACAGCGGTGTGAGATTGGCAAAAAAACCGGCCATCGCCGGCCCGACGCGCTGCACGCCGATGCCCCAGCAGCGGTAGGCGATGACCGCCGGCCCTACGGCCACATAGAGTAGTGCGGCGGCCAGCGGCCAGTTCCACACAATGTCGGCATCGGTCAACGCCCATTCACCG
>JANPFZ010000503.1:0-4158 GCA_031423655.1 Polaromonas sp. | reverse complement strand
AGAGCGTCATGACATCGCCCTTTTTCAAAAACATCGGCGGTTTCATACCCAGGCCGACCCCTGGCGGCGTGCCGGTGCAAATCACGTCACCGGGCTCCAGCGTCATGAACTGGCTGACATAGCTGACAATTTTCGCCACGCTGAAAATCATGGTTTTGGTTGAGCCGGTCTGCCGACGTACGCCATTGACGTCCAGCCACATGCCAAGCTTTTGCGGATTCGGCACCTCATCGCGCGTGACCAGCCAGGGGCCAAGCGGGCCAAAGGTGTCGCAGCCCTTGCCCTTGTCCCAGGTGCCGCCGCGCTCGATCTGGAACTCACGCTCGCTCACATCGTTGATGGTGCAGTAGCCCGCGACATGGTTCAGTGCGTCTTTCTGCGACACGTAGCGGGCACGCGTGCCAATGACCACGCCCAGCTCAACTTCCCAGTCGGTCTTGACCGAACCCTTTGGCAGCATCACCGGATCGTTCGGTCCCTGAATGCAGCTGATGGCCTTCATGAAAACCACCGGCTCTTTTGGAATCGGCATGCCGGATTCGGCGGCGTGGTCGGCGTAATTCAGGCCGATGGCGATGAATTTTGGCGAATTGGCCACCGGACTACCCAGACGCGGCGAGCCTTTGACCAACGGGAGCTTGTCGCTTTTGAGCTTTCGTAATTTGGCCAGTGCGACATCGCCGAGCTGGTCAGGTCCGATGTCTTTCACCACCGCGCTCAGGTCACGCAGCATGCCGTCTGCATCGATCAGACCTGGTTTTTCTTTGCCGGGGTTGCCGTAGCGCACGAGTTTCATGAAATTTTTCTTTCTGATGAATTGAAGAAGATGAAAAGACGACTGAAGTATTAGTAAGTGGCGCGTCCGCCGGACAGGTCAAACACCGCGCCGGTAGAAAACGAGCATTCATCGGTACACAGCCACGCCACCATCGCCGCGATTTCATCAGGCTCGCCGAAGCGGCCCATCGGTATTTTCGACAGCATGAAGGCAATGTGCTCGGCGCTCATCTGCTCGAAGATGGCAGTCTTTACGGCTGCCGGCGTGACGCAATTGACGCGTACACCAGTATCGGCCAGCTCTTTGCCCAGCGACTTGGTCAGCGCGATGACAGCCGCTTTGCTGGCGCTGTAGGCGCTGGCGTTGGGGTTGCCTTCCTTGCCAGCGACCGACGCGATGTTGACAATGCGGCCGTAATTCTGCTTGCGCATCAAGGGCAGCACTTCGCGGCAGCAATAGAACAGGCCGTTGAGATTGACCTGCATCACCGCCAGCCATTGCTCGGGGGGGTAGTCCCAGAGTTTGACGTTGGGCCCAGTGATGCCCGCGCAATTGACGAGGATGTCGATGACCGGGTTCTGCGCCGTTGTCTGCTGCAGCGCAGCGACCACACTGGCATGGTCGGCGACATCGACCACCACCTGATGAGCCAAGCCCGCATCAAATTGCGTCGCCGCGAGGTTCATGGCCGCCGCATCGCGGTCCCACCAGGTCACGCTGGCGCCCGAGGCCAGCAAGCGCTGCGTGACGGCATAGCCGATCCCCGCCGCGCCACCGGTGATGACCGCGTGGCGGCCCTTCAGGTCAAGCTGGTTCATAGCGTGATTCCTCCGTCGATGTTGTAGGCCTGGCCGGTGACGAATGCCGATTCATCACTCGCCAGAAATACCACCAGCGGCGCAATCTCATGCGCTTGCGCAAGTCGGCCCATCGGCTGGCGCGCGACAAAGTTCTTGCGGGCCTCCACCGGGTCAGCAAACGCATCGATGCGGCCCTGCAGCGATGGGGTGTCAACCGTGCCCGGGCAAATCGCATTGCAGCGAATGCCCTGCCCAACAAAATCGGCAGCTACGCTTTTAGTCAGGCCGATGACCGCCGCCTTGCTGCTGCCGTAGATGAATCGGTTCGGCAAGCCCTTGATGCTGCTGCACACACTGGCCATGTTGATGATGCTGCCGCCACCGCCTGCCATCATTTTTGGCAGCACCGCCTGAATCATCCAGAACTGCGCGCGTGCGTTCAGGTTGAACGCAAATTCCCATTGCGCGTCGGTCGCTTCCAGCACCGTGCCGGCGTGAACAAAGCCGGCGCAATTAAAGAGCACATCGATCTCTGGCAAGCCGCTCACCAGGCGCCCGATAGCGGCCTTGTCGAGCACATCCAGCGGCAGCGCCGTGATGCGTTCAATGCCCTGGTAAGACGCCAGCAAGGTGGCATTGATGTCGGTTGCCCACACCTGCGCGCCTTCAGCTGCCAACGCCAGCGCACTGGCCCGGCCTATACCCTGACCGGCTGCAGTAACCAGTACCTTTTTTCCTTGCAGTCGCATTTTTTCCTCGGACATCTTCTTGGGCCTTTTTTCCTTCAGCATTTTTCTTGCACAGGGTTTTGCCCGATGTTGCGCACAAGCTTTCGTGGGATTATTAATTGGCCTTACCACTTGTCCAATTCTGGCTAACCCTTAAGACAGCCGAAGCCGCATAGAACATGCCCTTAAAAACCGTCGAGCCTCAACGTCTGTACCGGCAAATTGCCGAACAGCTGCGGGTGTTGATCGGGCGCGGCGAATTTCCCGTCGGCGCTCGCCTGCCGGCAGAGCGCGACCTGGCGCGGCAACTTGGCGTGAGTCGCCCGTCCGTGCGCGAAGCGCTGATTGCGATGGAGGTCGAGGGCTGGGTCGAGATTCGAACCGGCTCGGGCGTTTATGTGATTGATCGGACCGCGCGAGAAAACCGCAGCAATGGCACCCCGCTGGCACCCGCCGAATGGGGGCCACTGGAGCTGATTCGGGCACGCCGCGTGATTGAGGGCGAGATCGCGTCAATCGCCGCCGTGCAGGCCAAACGCAAAAATATCGACGCCATGCGCAAGGCAATCAGTGCGATGGAAAGCTGCGCCGCGCAGGGCTTGCTGCCGCTGGACGGAGACCGCGCCTTTCACACCGCGATAGTCGAGGCCTGTGGCAACGTAGTTCTGACTGAAACTGTGCAGACTTTCTGGGATTCGCGGCGCGGGCCTTTATTCACGCGCCTGGGTGGTTACTTTGAAACCAAGCAGTCGTGGCAGTCTGCCATCGCTGAACACGAGGCCATTTTTAAAGCCATCGAAACGCGCGACGGCATAGCGGCGCGCCATGCCATGCACGCCCATATGGACAGGTCTCACGCCCGATTCAGCGCAAGCTGGCGCCGCGCGAAGACGAGTTGATCATCGAAGCCAGTCATTGCAGCCATCGGACCCCTTTCCTTACCCCAACCAGGAGACATCATGAAGAAACAAATTGCTATAAAAACAGTAGCTGCATGCGCACTTTTTATATGGGCTACAGGCACATTTGGTATTGCAAATGCGCAGACCAAGCTGAAGTGGGCGCATGTCTACGAGACCTCGGAGCCCTATCACAAATGGTCGGTATGGGCGGCTGACGAGTTCAAGAAACGCACCAACGGCAAGTACGAAATCCAGGTCTTCCCGGCCTCGAGTCTGGGCAAGGAAACCGAAATCAACCAGGGTCTGCAACTGGGCACGGTAGACATCATTCTGACCGGCGCCTCGTTTGCCTCGAACTCCTTTCCGCGTCTGGCGGTGAGTTACTACCCCTTCACCTTCCGCGACGCCGACCACGTGATCGCCTACGGCAAGAGCGACGTTTTCAAGGAGTTGACCGATGGCTACAAGAAGGCCACCGGCAACACCGTCACAGCCCTGACCTACTACGGCGCGCGCCACGCCACCAGCAACAAGCTGTTCAAAACCTGCGACGAGATGAAGGGCATCAAGATGCGCGTGCCTGATTCGCCGGCCTACACCGCGCTGCCACGTGCCTGCGGCGCCAATCCAACACCGATTGCTTTTGCTGAGGTCTACCTGGCGCTGCAGAACGGCACCGTGGATGCGCAGGAAAACCCGCTGCCGACCATCGAGGCCAAAAAGTTTTATGAGGTGCAAAAGAACATCATCCTGACCGGCCACATCTCGGATCAGCTACTGACCGTCATCTCCCCGGGCCTGATGGGCAAGCTCTCGCCCGCCGAGCAGAAGTTGCTGGCCGACATCACGCAGGAAGCGGCCGTCAGCGCCACCAACGACATCCGCAAGCGGGAGGGCGAGCTGGTCGATGAGTTCAAGAAAAAGGGCATCAATGTCGTGACGGTGGACCG
>JANPFZ010000502.1:0-1587 GCA_031423655.1 Polaromonas sp. | reverse complement strand
ACCGCTTCCCGTAAGGCGGATAAAACAAATCCCCGCGCGCCCACCTCGACTGCACCAGCACCGGCTTTTGCTGCGTCAATCGCAGGAAGCCAGCTTCGCCGTGGTACGAGCCCCAACCGCTCTCACCGACGCCACCGAAGGGCAGGTTTTCGTGTGCGATGTGCATCAGGGTGTCGTTGATGGTCACCCCGCCGCTCACCGTGCGGGCCAGCACCGCATCACGCGCTGCGTTATCGGTGCCGAACCAGTACAGTGCCAGCGGACGCGGGCGGGCGTTGACATAGCCAATCGCTTCATCAAGCGAGTCATAGGGCAGCACCGGCAGGATGGGGCCAAAAATTTCTTCATTCAGCAGTTTCGAATCAGCGGCTGCGCCGTACACCAGCACCGGCGGCATTTGGCGCGATGCGCCGTCGCTCGCAGACATGCCGCTGCCCACAAGCTGCACGCGAGCGCCGCCGCCTTCGGCAGCAAGCAGCATGGCCCTCAGGCGTTCGTGGTGGCGCGGGCTGATGATGGCGGCGTAGTCGGGGTTGCCGGCAATCGTCGGAAAGAGCTTTTCAACCGCCCGCGCGAAGGCTGCGCCAAACGCCGCCTCCTGGCCCCTGGGAACCATCACGTAGTCGGGCGCAATGCAGGTCTGCCCGGCATTGAGCAGCTTGCCGTGCGCGATCTTGACGGCGGCCTCATTCAGGTCGCACGACGCATCGACGATGCAGGGCGACTTGCCGCCCAGCTCCAGCGTGGTCGGCGTCAGGTTGGCAGCAGCGGCTTTGGCGACCATGCGGCCGACGGCGGTGGAACCGGTGAAAAACAGATGGTCAAACGGCAGCCCCGAGAATTCAGCCGCCAGCGCGCCATCGCCCTGCACCACGCACAACTCGTCGGGTGCAAAGGCTTTTTCAATCAGGCTGGCCATCAGCGCGGAAGTCTGCGGTGTCAGCTCGCTGGGTTTGAGCATCACGCGGTTACCCGCCGCCAGCGCCGTAATGACCGGGCCGAGTGCGAGCTGCACCGGGTAGTTCCACGGCGACACCACCCCCACCACGCCCAGCGGCTGGCGCTGCAGATACGCATGCGCAGGCTGCAGATACAGCGGTGTGCTGACCTTCACCGGCTTCATCCATTTGGCGAGTGATTTGAGCGTGTGCGACATCAGCGTGCGCAGGACGAACAGATCGGCGATCTCAGTCAGTTGCAGCGAACGCACGCCGAAGTCAGCCTGCACCGCCTGCGCCAGCGCGCTGCCGTGGTCATTGATCAGCGTGCGCATGCGCAGCAAGCGGTCGCGGCGAAGCGTCAACGGCACGTCGATCTGCGCCCGGCTGGCCTGGTGCTGAGCATCGAACAAAGAACGGAGCGCGGCGGAGTCACTGGTGAAATTCATTCCGCATGTTAGATACCGCTGTCTCGGATGCGTAGAGGCAGCACTCCAGTGCATGGCCATTGTCGGCTGGCCAGCGAAATGCCATTGCCAACAACAGCGTGCGCGACAAGTCGCCGATGACACCTCACACCTCACACCTCACACCCCACACAAAAAGCAACGCGCCGCCGTGTTACTGGCGCAAATTCCTGACACGCACT
>JANPFZ010000501.1:0-1655 GCA_031423655.1 Polaromonas sp. | reverse complement strand
GTCCAGCCAGCGTTGTGCATCGATGTTCATGCGCTAGACCCCGCGCGCCCGGGCGCCATGAAATTGCGTGACAAACTCGCCAAACCGGCTTGCGTCCAGCGCGTCGCGCACCTCCTGCATCAGGTTCAGGTAGTAGTGCAGGTTGTGAATACTCGACAACATCGGCGCCAGCATTTCGCCGCAGCGGTCCAGGTGGTGCAGGTAAGCGCGTGAAAAGTTTTTGCAGGTGTAGCAGCCGCAGGAGCCATCGACCGGTGCGTCTTCGGTTTTGTAGCGCGCATTGCGAATTTTGAGATCGCCAAACCGCGTGAACATGTGGCCATTGCGCGCGTTGCGTGTTGGCATCACGCAGTCGAACATGTCAACACCGGCGCCCACGCCTTCGACCAGGTCTTCAGGCGTACCCACACCCATCAGATAGCGTGGCTTGTGCGCCGGCAGGCGGTGCGGCGTGTGCGCCATGATGCGCTGCATTTCTTCCTTTGGTTCGCCGACGCTGACGCCGCCAATCGCGTAGCCCGGAAAGTCGAGTTCGACCAGCGCAGCCAGCGATTCCTGGCGCAGATTCTCGAACATGCCGCCCTGAACAATGCCGAACAGTGCATTAGGGTTTTCAAGCTTTGCAAACTCGATTTCGCAGCGTTTCGCCCAGCGCAAGCTCAGCGCCATTGACGCGCGCGCCTCGGCTTCGGTCGTGATGTGGCCTTGGGTGTCATAGGGCGTGCATTCGTCGAACTGCATCGCGATGTCGCTGTTGAGAATGGTCTGGATCTGCATCGAGATTTCGGGCGTCAAAAACAGCTTGTCGCCGTTGACGGGCGAAGAAAACTTCACGCCTTCTTCAGAGATCTTGCGCATCTCTCCGAGCGACCAGACCTGAAAACCGCCGCTGTCGGTCAGGATGGGTTTGTGCCAGCTTTCAAATTTGTGCAGTCCGCCAAACTGCTGCATCACGTCCAGCCCCGGCCGCATCCACAAATGAAAGGTGTTGCCCAGAATGATCTGTGTGCCCATCTCATGCAGCGACTGCGGCATCACGCCCTTGACGGTGCCATAGGTGCCCACGGGCATGAAGATGGGGGTTTGCACGACTCCGTGGTTGAGCGTCATCGTGCCGCGCCGGGCATGGCTGTTGGCGTCTTGGGCGAGAACTTGGAAGGTCAGCATGAAAAGATTGAAAGTGCCTGATTGTAAGATGCTTGGTATTTAAAAACGATTTACTTCTATAAAAGTAAAGCGATAGAATTTGGTTTACTTCAAGGAAAGGAAAAACGCCATGCAAGCCGATGCCATCGTGTCCAGCAAAGGGCAAGTCACCCTGCCCGCCGCGATGCGCGCCAAGCTGGGCATCAAGCCCGGCTCGCACATTCAATTCGAAGTGCGCGGCGCCGAACTGGTCATTAAACCCGAGATACCCATGAGTGCTTACCGCGGCATTTTGAAAGGCTATGACCTGGGCGATATTGAGCCTGAAAAAGAGCCTGATCGGACGCTTGAATGAATGTGGTTGATTCGTCTGGCTGGGTTGAGTATTTTCAGGACAGTCCCCGTGCTGATTTGTTTGCGATGGCTATAGAACAGCGCGACCGCTTGTTGGTGCCAACCATCGCCCTATTTGAAGTTCATAAAGTTTTGAGCCGCAGCCTTGCCGCTGA
>JANPFZ010000500.1:0-2984 GCA_031423655.1 Polaromonas sp. | reverse complement strand
ACCCGGGCAGTTCATCGGTTTCAGCGCATATTCGCGCTTCTCGCTCTCGGTGGTAAACATGTTGTCGCGGTACTTGTCCCAGTGGCCGGTTTTTTCCCACAGCGTTTTGTCGATAACTTGCGGGCCCTTGACTTCCTGGTAACCGTTGTCCTGGTAGACCTTGCGCATATATTGCTCGACGCCCTGCCAGATGGTCCAGCCCTTGGGGTGCCAGAACACCAGACCCGGCGCGTGGTCGTCAATGTGGAACAAATCAAGCTCTTTGCCGAGTTTGCGGTGGTCGCGTTTTTCGGCCTCTTCCAGTTGTATGAGGTGTTGCTGCAGCTCGTCCTTCGTTGCCCAGGCCGTGCCGTAAATTCGCTGCAGCATTTCGTTGCGATGATCGCCGCGCCAATACGCGCCGGCCACTTTCATCAGCTTGAAAAACTTGAGCTTGCCCGTGCTAGGCACATGTGGGCCCCGGCAAAGGTCTTCAAAATTGCCTTCACGGTAGAGCGAAACATCCTCGCCCGCCGGAATGCTCGCGATGATTTCGGCCTTGTAGTGCTCACCGATGCTTTTGAAATGCGCCACCGCTTCGTCCCGCGGCAACACGCGGCGCTGAACCGGTTCGTCTTTCGCGGCCAGTTCGGTCATGCGTTTTTCGATGGCGACCAGGTCCTCGGGCGTAAAGGGCCGCTTGTACGAAAAGTCGTAGAAAAATCCGTTCTCAATCACCGGCCCGATGGTGACCTGCGCATCGGGAAACAGCTCTTTCACAGCGTAAGCAAGCAAGTGCGCCGTCGAATGACGAATCAGGTCCAGACCTTCCAGGTCTTTGGCTGTGATGATCGACAGAGCGCTGTCTTTCTCTATCAGGTAGCTGGTATCAACCACCTTGCCATCAACCTTGCCACCCAGCGCCGCCTTGGCCAAGCCGGTACCGATGGACGCGGCGACCTCGGCTACCGTGACCGCTTGTGAAAATTCGCGCTTGGAAGCGTCGGGCAGTGTGATTTGAATCATGGAACAAACTCTCGTAAAAGCGGCTGTCAAACAAAAAGCGCGGAACCTGCCGCGCTTTTCTAATTGGGAAAAAAGAGGTAGCTACTATATTTATAGCTAGGAATCAAAAAGGCATGCGGACTTTCGCCTTGCATGATTCCAGAATACAGGCGAGGTCGTAGTTCGCGGTGTCATAACCCGAACAATCCTTCCTGTTTCTGGCTTGGTTGATTTCATAGTCGGATTTTACGACAGGCAGATGCAAACTGGTCAAACGCAAAAAAGCCCGGGCAGGCGGCTGGCGCTGGCCGGGCTCAAAGTACACAGTCGCGCTAGTCAGGGCGCGGTGTATTCATTCTGATTTAACGCATTGATCAGTGGAACTGCTCTTCTTCGGTCGAGCCCGTCAGCGCGGTCACGCTGGACTTGCCGCCCTGAATCGTCGTTGTCACTTCGTCGAAGTAGCCGGTGCCGACTTCCTGCTGGTGCGACACGAAGGTGTAGCCGCGGTCACGGGCTGCGAATTCGGGCTCTTGTACCTTCTCGACATAGGCCGTCATGCCGCGCTTGACGTAGTCCTGGCTCAAGTCATACATGTTGTACCACATGGAGTGAATGCCGGCGAGCGTGATGAACTGGTACTTGTAGCCCATCGCACCGAGCTCGCGCTGGAACTTCGCAATCGTTGCGTCGTCCAGGTTTTTCTTCCAGTTGAACGATGGCGAGCAGTTGTAAGCCAGCATCTTTCCGGGATGCACCTTGTGCACGGCGTCGGCAAATTTCTTCGCGAAGTCGAGGTCAGGCGTGCCGGTTTCGCACCACACCAAATCGGCGTAATGCGCATAGGCGTTGGCACGAGCGATAGCCTGGTCGATGCCTTTGCGGGTTTTATAAAACCCTTCAGCGGTGCGCTCACCGGTGAGGAATGGCTTGTCGATGTCGTCGTAGTCGGACGTCAGCAAGTCAGCGGCTTCTGCGTCGGTACGCGCAATCACCAGCGTAGGCACGCCGCAGACGTCAGCCGCCATGCGGGCGGCGATCAGCTTTTGGCACGACTCGCGGGTGGGCAACAAAACTTTGCCGCCCATGTGGCCACATTTTTTCACTGACGCGAGTTGGTCCTCCCAATGCACACCGCCGGCGCCGGCCTTGATCATGGCTTTCATCAGCTCAAACGCGTTCAGCACGCCGCCGAAACCAGCTTCTGCATCGGCGACGATAGGCGCGAAGTAATCGATGTAGGCTGCGTCCCCCGCATCGATGCCTTTGGCATGCTGAATTTCGTCAGCCCGGCGGAAGGTGTTGTTGATGGTCTCAACGACTTTCGGCACGGAATCCACCGGGTACAGCGACTGGTCGGGGTACATCGACGAATAGGTATTGTTGTCGGCAGCGACTTGCCAGCCCGACAGATAAATGGCTTTGACACCGGCCTTGACCTGCTGCATGGCTTGTCCGCCTGTCAGCGCGCCCAGGCAGTTGACGTAAGGCTCGGTGTGCAGCAGATCCCACAGCTTCTCGGCTCCACGGCGGGCCAGCGTATGCTCAATCGGGAAGGAGCCACGCAGGCGAACCACGTCAGCGGCGCTGTAGCCGCGCTTGAGACCTTTCCAGCGCGGATTGGTGGCCCAGTCTTTTTGGAGGGCGGAAATTTGCTGGTCGCGGCTTAACTGCTCGGTTAGGGTCTGTGGCATGTTGGGCTCCGATGAAGACAGGTTGAACTGAATGAAGTGACTAAAAACTCAGACGCCAGTTTAGTCTTCTACAAGACTAATTTCAACTCTTATGTCTTATATAAGATATAAATTAATCGTAATAAAATCAACGGTATTTAACTTGAATTCCACAATAAGAAATACTGCTTCTCATATTGAGAAATAATATTGCACTGCAGCAGAGCATATTTTCACATTGAAAGAGCATACTTTCATAGTGTGGGATTTACCGGTGCGTTTCGAAAACGGACCCGGCGGCTCGAAGTGAGACCCCGATGTTCGTTT
>JANPFZ010000499.1:0-3449 GCA_031423655.1 Polaromonas sp. | reverse complement strand
ATCAAAGGCATTGGCGACTCGATCATCTATTTCATCGACAAATGGCGCGGCAAGAACGGCGCGCAACCGGGCGACATCGGCAACATCGGTTTTTATGACGTGGATTTCGAACCGCTGCCCGGAATCTCTGCCGACGCCCTCAACCCGACTGGCCACGGCCTGACCTACATCGACCACCTGACGCACAACGTGCACCGGGGCCGCATGGAAGAATGGGCCGGGTTTTACGAGCGGCTTTTCAACTTCCGCGAGATTCGCTACTTCGACATCGAAGGCCAGGTTACCGGCGTGAAAAGCAAGGCCATGACCAGCCCCTGCGGCAAGATTCGCATCCCGATCAATGAAGAAGGCAACGAAAAGGCCGGCCAGATTCAGGAATACCTTGACCGTTACCAGGGCGAAGGCATCCAGCACATCGCCATGGGCAGCAATGATTTGCTCGCCACGGTGGACCAGATGCGCACCAAAGGCGTCAAGCTGCTCGACACCATCGACACCTATTACGAGTTGATCGACCAACGCATTCCCGGCCACGGCGAAAACGTGGCCGAGCTGCACAAGCGCAAGGTGCTGGTCGACGGCAGGAAAGGTGCGCTGCTGCTGCAGATATTCAGCGAAAACCAGCTCGGCCCGATCTTCTTCGAGTTCATCCAGCGCAAGGGGGACGACGGATTTGGCGAAGGCAACTTCAAGGCGCTGTTTGAAAGTATCGAGCTGGATCAGATGCGGCGCGGTGTGCTGGAAAAAGCATGAGGGCCGGCACAACATGACGCCTTCCCCCGTTCGCCCTGAGGTAATCGAAGGGTCCTACGACATGACCACGACCAGCCAGCCAACTCAACCGAGCCCCGCCCCTGCCGTGTACGGTGCCAGCGAACGCCCGCCACGCGGCGACTACGCGCGCGGCGGTCAGGTCGCTGCCGACTACACCTGCCCGCAAAACTACGCCGCCTACACTCCGGCCGACCACGACACCTACCGCCGGCTGTATGAGCGGCAAACGGCGCTGCTGCCTGGGCTCGCGTGCGATGAATTCATCGCGGCACTGCCGTCCCTGGGCGTCAAGGACCGCATTCCGCGCTTTGAAGAAATCAACGAACGTCTGACCAAAGCCACCGGCTGGGAAGTCGTGGCGGTGCCGGGACTGATTCCCGAAGTGCCGTTTTTCACCCTGCTCGCCAACCGCAAGTTCCCAGTCACCGACTGGATACGAAAACCCGAAGAGTTCGACTACATCGTTGAGCCCGACGTGTTTCACGACCTTTTCGGTCATGTGCCACTGCTGTTCAACCCGGTATTTGCCAACCATATGCAGGCCTACGGCGCCGGCGGGCTGAAGGCGCACACGCTCGGTGCCTGCGAGCAACTGTCGCGCCTGTACTGGTACACCATCGAGTTCGGTCTGATCCAACAAACTGACGGGCTGCGTGCATACGGTGCGGGCATCCTGAGTTCTTCCGGCGAACTCATACACGCCATCAAAAGCCCCGAACCGAGGCGCATCGCCCTCGATTTGCTGCGCACCATGCGCACCCGCTACAAGATCGACAGCTACCAGCAAACCTACTTCGTCATCGACAGCTTTCAGCAGCTGTTTGACATGACGGCGCCGGACTTCACGCCGCTTTACGAGCAGTTGCGCCAATTGGGCGAGTTGCCGGCTTAGCGCCAATACGGTTCGATTAACCGTTCGGGCTGAGCTTGGCCTGCCCTGAGCCTGTCGAAGGGTCGAAGCCTGTTTGCACTGTCACGACCCTTCGACAAGCTCACGGCGAAAGGAGTGGTAGCTCTTAAATGCATAGCATTGGACTTAGCACGCCAGCTCAGCATGGCACAAGCCGTTGCGCGGCGGGAGCGTGTGGGGCCCAATGGGCTGAGGGTTCGCCGGCAGCGTCCGCATGGGCTACGTTGTCCAGCTTATAAAAACCTTTGTGCGTGCCTGAGTAGCCCCTACACTAGCCCCGCGTTTTTGCCGGTTGTCAACTTGCGGCCGGCAGCAAGGCGCAAGACTTGAATCAACAACAAAGGGGATATGCATGGGTCACTTCATGAAGGATCACGACATTTACATCGGCTCGATTCTCGAAGATCTTAATTTGCGGTTTGCGCCGGCGCAGGGCCGAATTACGCACGTGGGCGGCATCGAAGAGATGGCGGCGCTGCAAAAAGAGTTCAAGATTTTCAAGAAAGGGCGCTCGTTCAAGGCCAGCTGCGCCGCCTTGAATCTGGGCTCGCGCAACAACGAGGTCAAAACCCTCTGGCTAAGCCTGCTGGCTAACCTCAACCGCCACCCGTCGGCCAAAAAAGGCGAAGACGGCGACAGCGCCGTCGTCAACGCCCTGATTAAAAACCTGGCCTCTGCAGCCCCATTGCCGGTGTACTTCACCTCGCACGACATGCGCGGCGATGCCAGCAATGCAGAAGTCAAGATCACGCCGAACTCGCGACCGCTGCATTACATGGAATACGACTACCTGACGATCTCGTTGCCGATGCAGCCGGCGTCGGCAGTGAAAAAGCCCGTTGCTGCAAAGAAAGCACGCTAACGCGCCAGCCCCGAAGCCCGCTGTGCGCCAAGCCCTTGAACCGATGTCAGCACCACGTGCCCCGCGCACCAGCATGGGCCAGATCGCAGGCGACGTGGGCGGGTACTACACGGGCACGCTGGCCGCACATGGGGCCACGCCGCGCGGCGTCGATTGGTCATGCAAGCCCACGCAAGAGCTGCGCTTTGTGCAGCTCTTGAAGCTCTGCCCTTTCGACGCCCCATTTTCATTGAACGACCTGGGTTGCGGCTACGGCGCACTGCGCGGCTTTATGCGCCAGCGGCATCGCCGTGCGCAGGTGGATTATCTGGGCATCGATCTATCCCCAGCCATGATTGAGGCGGCGCGCGAGCGTTGGGGCCAGTTGCCGCAAACCCGGTTTGAAAGCACAGCCGCCGCGCCACGTATCGCCGACTACAGCGTCGCCAGCGGCGTCTTCAATGTACGGCTGCATCATGCTGACGCAGACTGGGAGCCCTGGGTGGCGCGCACCTTGCACAGCCTGCATGCCAGCAGCCGAATGGGGTTTGCGGTCAACTTCTTGGCGCCGCCGCAGACGGGCGAGGTGAGCCCGCCCGAACTTTATCGACCCGACATGGGCCAGTGGACACGCTATTGCGAAACCACGCTGCAGTCAGTAGTGGTGCCGCTCACCGGCTACGGCCTGCGCGAGTACACGCTGCTGGTCAGCAGGCGCTGATTCAAGCCCACTGTGCCAGCAGGCGATCACGCTCACACAACAAGGGTTGTTCAAAAAGTGACGCACCGGTTTGCGCCATCAGCGCGTCGGCCAGACTGAACAATCTTCTTGCGCTTACCTGTGCCTCGGTTCCGGTCTGTTGACCTGTCGCTGCCGCCAGCACCAACAACGCACGGCCCTCCGTGGCGCGGTTGTTGCGCCGC
>JANPFZ010000498.1:0-2878 GCA_031423655.1 Polaromonas sp. | reverse complement strand
GCCTGGTTTTGCCGGTCGCGCGCGGCGATGCCGGGCGTCAGCGACAGGCTTTCAGACAGATTGAGTTGCGCGCGGCCATCGCCGCGAAGGCGTTCGCCGTCGATCACATCAACCGACGCGGGCACGTCGAATGGCGGCAGTTCGGTACGGGTGGCGGTGACGGTGACGGGTGCCAGCGTTTGCGCGAAGGCCGGCGCGGCACCCGCGGCAAGGCAGGCCCAGGTCACCGCAGCAGGCACCGTGGCGTAGTTGAATAGCGGCTTTGAAAACGAGCTGCGAACGCGGGAGAAATTTTGGGTGGGCATTGATTTTTATGGGTTGGCTGGCCTGCAAAAACTCTGCTCTACCCGGCAGGCACTGCGGGTGTACGGGCGATTTTACGGAACCGCTGCGGCTGCGTTCTGAGTGTTGACCCGTAGCGACCTAACGCTCCGCCGGTTTGGCGAAACCCGATTCCACCCAGGCGATGGCGCTGCTGCGGTTGAGCTTGAACGAGGCCGCCACGCGAATTGACGCCAGCGTGTCGCCGTTTGAATCGTGCGCGGTGAGCAGCGCCGAAGGGTTGTCTTCATCGGGCTCGATGTCAAGCGACACCGTGACCCGCGCCGATTTGGCGGTGACGGTGATGCTCTGGTGCAGCGAGGCATGCAGTTGCTGCTCGTGGCGGCGGACGAATTCAGACGCGGTTTTTACCAGCGTGCTGAAAGCCGGGCCGTCAAGCGGCTTCGGGTTCTTCTTGTCGCGGCCCATCGTCCACGGGCCGACCAACGCCGGCTCGGGCTCGCCGTCCTTGATCATGGCCACCGCCCAGCCGTCGTCGTCTTCGTTCTTGATGACCCTGGCCGTCCAGCCGTCGGCGCGCCACAGCCGGGCCTCGCGCGTGGTGGTGGGGTCGCCGAAGACGAAGTTGGCGGGTGTTTCAGCCGGGGTTGCGCGGGATTCGGACAAGGCGAAGTCTCTTTCTTGCATAACTTAATGATAAAACAGGCCTGCAGCCCAGGTAATACTTGCGTAAGCAGCTATTAATTTAGTAGCGAGCCGATACGGAAGATTCAGGCAGTGATCTCGAACTGCGCCTCACCCATATAGCGGTCCGGGCCCAGCGCGGCCGTCATCGCGGCCAGCTCGGCCGCCTGCCATTGTTTGAAAACAAGTTCTTCGTTGGCGCTCATCACATCGTCGGCTGGCGATTCGCCATAGATGCTGACAAGCCGCGAATAAGCCGCGTACACCGGCAGAACCAGGCCGGCGTCGCCCAGCGTTTCATCGAGCGCTTTTCGAAAGCGCTGCTCGGCCGCCCGCAGTTGTTCGGGGGTCGCATCTTCAAAAGCGTAGAGGCGCAGCGTGTAGCTCATGGTGCGGGTTTCGGAGCCAATATCGGCGCCGGCGCCGTTCCCTGGACCTGCCCTTGCGTGATGGCGATACGCCTTTTCAAGCGCGCCGCTTCTTCCATGTCACCGCCCTGCTCGGCGCGCTGCGCCTGCACGCCCAGCCAGGCCAGCAGCGGCCGGCGCCAACCCTGACGCGATGCGGTGTCGATGGCTTGGGTGATGACCGCTGGCGTGACCTGGCCGGTCTGCAGCAACACGCCGGCTGCGACCAGGCGCGAAAGCGGATCGGCAGCGTCAGGCGTGCCCGCACCCCCTGTAGACAGCCCTCGCTGGGCTCCCGGCAACAAGGCCATGTCTTGCGGCCGCGCCTGGCCGCGCAGGTAGTTGGCGTAGGCGACTTGCTCTGGCGTGGCATCAACCCGCAGGCTTTCGAAGCCGGCGCAGGGCTCGAAGACGAGACTGGCCACGCGAGTGGCGCAGTGCAGCAACTCGGCTGTACCCAGCAGATCGGCACGGCCTGTGCGCGACAGTTGCGAGCGCGCGCGCGCCAATTCGGCAGCGTCAATGCGGGCGTTGCCTTCGAGGTAAGCGGCGACTGAACGCTCCATCGAGCCCTTGGCCTCTAACTGCCAGTCGGGCGCTTTGGGCGTGCTGCTGCAGGCGGCGAGCAGACAAGCCAGCGCGTAAGAGATCGAGCATTTCATCATGACGTTCATGGCAGTTTTATTTCCGCGTCGCGTGCAAACGGCCATTTGCGGTTGATCTCATTGACCAGGCCATCGACCTTGCGCAGGCTCGTCTCCACATCGGCGCGCAGCACGCTCAGGTCGGCGGTGGCGTCTTTGGCGTTGCTGCTGATGGCTTGCGCGTCTTGCAAAATGCCATCGACTTTTTTCAGGCTGGTGCGCGCTTCACCGAGCATGGCATTGAGTTGCACCACGGTGGCGCGGGTCTCGGGCAGCACGCCTTTGTCGCCAAACACCTGAGTGTCAGTTTTGGCGGCAAGCTGATCAACCTTTGCGGCCACGCCGTCCAGTTTGGCGAGCAAGCTGTTGGTTCGGTCCAGCGTAACGGCGATTTTTTTGGCCTCTGCCTCACTGCCCAGCAACACCGTCAGCGCGCCACCGGGGCCGTTCAGCCTTGTGGTCAGCGTCTGCAGATTCGCCAGACTGGAGCCAACGGCGCCGCTGCTACTGGTCAGGCTGCTGAGGTTTTCAATCAGGTCTTTGGCGGCGGCAACCACCTTCGGGATTTCAGCCGCCGCGTCGCCGGCCAGCAACGTGCGCTCCGCGCCGTCTGGCAGCAGCGGGTCATTGTGCAGGCAGGTGTAGGCTCGGATGTTGGTGCCGCCCACAATGCCTCGCACCAGCGTGAAGACGCTTGAGGTGCGCAGCCAGTGCGCGTCTTTGGCGGCCACGTCAACCAGAATGCGCGCCTTTCCGTCGGCAGCCAGCTCGATCTGCCGCACCCGGCCAATCGGGAAGCCCGAAAAAGTGATGTCTTTGCCGACCACCACGCCTTCGGAATCATCGGCGATCAGCACCAGC
>JANPFZ010000497.1:0-1692 GCA_031423655.1 Polaromonas sp. | reverse complement strand
TTGGCAGGCGAAGCCAGCAATTGCAGTGGCGTGCCGACCTGCACGATCTTTCCGTGGTCGAGCAGCACGATTGTGGTTGCCAGCAGCAAGGCTTCGTCGATGTCGTGCGTCACCATCACAATCGTTTTGCCCGAGCTTCGGTGTACGCGTTTAATTTCCTGCTGCAGCGACGCGCGAATCACCGGGTCGAGCGCGCCGAAGGGCTCGTCCATCAGCAGTACGTCGGGGTCAGCCGCCAGCGCGCGCGCCACGCCAACCCGCTGCTGCTGCCCGCCTGAAAGCTCGTGCGGAAAGCGCTGGCGATAAGTCTCCGGGTCGAGGTCAAACAGCTGCAGCAGCGTGGTTACGCGCTCGCGAATTTTCACCGCGCTCCATCCCAGCATCTGCGGCACCACGCCGATGTTGCGCTCCACCGTCCAGTGCGGGAACAGCCCGACCGACTGGATTGCATAACCCATGCGCAGCCGCAAGTCGCGCACCTTGAATTTGCAGATCTCTTCGCCCTTGAAAAGAATCTTGCCGCTGTCGTGGCTTTCCATGCGGTTGATCATTTTCAGCATCGTCGATTTGCCCGAACCCGAGGCACCGATCAGCACGACGAATTCGCCGCCCTCGATTTTCAGGTTCATGCCGGCTATGGCCCGCACCGCACCAAACGACCGGGTGATATTCTGAAATTCAATCATGCCGCAGCAACCCTTTAAAAGCGTTTGCGCCCTATCAGCGCGATGACTGCGGTGAATGCCGCCTCCACCAGCACACCCAGCACGATGATGGGCACAACGCCCAACAGCACCAGATCCTGCGCGCTGCTGAACAGGCCTTCGAACATGATGGCGCCCAGGCCACCGGCACCGATCAGCGCGGTCACTGCCGTCAGGCCCACCATTTGAATCGTCGCCGTGCGAATGCCGGCCAGCACCACCGGCGCCGCCAGCGGCACATCGACACGCCAGAAAATCTGTGCAGGCGCCATGCCCATGCCGAGTGCTGCATCGCGCACGCTAGCCGGCACCTGCTCCAGCCCGGCCAGCGTGCCGCGCACCACCGGCAGCAGGCTGTACAGCGTCAGCGCAATCACGCCCGGCGCCAGGCCCACGCCGCTGATGCCGGCACGGGCCAGCGCGGGCCAGGCGGCGGCCAGCAAAGCCAGCGGCGCCATCAGCAGGCCAAAAAGCGCAATCGACGGAATGGTCTGGATCACATTGAGCACCGGAAACAGCGCGGCGCCGACACGCGCATACCGCCGCGCCAGCCAACCCAGCGGCAGGCCGATGGCCAGCGTGGGCACCAGCGCGGTCAGCACAATCTGCAGATGCCGCGCAATCGCCTGGCCGAAGGTGTCCGCGCGATTCACGTACTCTTTCATGATCGACAGATCGTCGATAGAGCCCGCCGCAAGCAGGGCGTAAATCGGCAGCAACGCCGCGAGCAGCAAGCCGGTGCGCGCCAGCTTGCTGACTTGCAGGCGCTGCAAGGCACCAGCCGCCATCAGCCCCAGCAATAGCGACGCGGCCCAAAACGCGCCGCCCAGCGAGGTGCGCGCAATCGGTGACGCGGTCTGGGCGACAAAAGTCGCGTGCATGCCAGAAAGCCAGACCAAGCCTGCGACCGACGCTATCGATGTAATAGCAACAGACCACAGCAAGGCGCGATTCGGCTTGATGAATGACGCGGCAACTACAGCGGCAA
>JANPFZ010000496.1:0-2478 GCA_031423655.1 Polaromonas sp. | reverse complement strand
TGGCTCATCGTGGCGCTGATGCTTGTGGTCTGCGCCGAGGTTTTCAAGCGCTATGCGCTGAATGCACCGACCGCCTGGATTTATGACGTCAACAATATGCTGTATGGCACGCTGTTCATGCTGGGCGGGGCCTACGCCCTGGCGCATGACGGGCATGTGCGCGGAGACTTCCTTTACGGCAGCATGAAGCCCCGCACGCAGGCCAGCATCGACTTGGTGTTGTACCTGCTGTTTTTCCTTCCTGGCATCGCGGCACTCACCTGGGCCGGATGGACTTATTTTCAGGACTCGATGGCGATTCGCGAACACACTTTCAACGCCGATCCGATTCCGATCTACCCCTTCAAATTTGTCATTCCACTGGCAGGCGCCATCGTATTGATGCAGGGGCTTTCCGAGATGGTCCGCTGCGTGGTGTGCATCGATACCGGCGAATGGACGCCGCGACTAAAAGACGCTGAAGAGTCCGACGTGGTTGCACAACAACTGGCGGGCAGCGAGTTTGTCGATGAAGAGGTGCGGCAGCTCGCCATAGAGAAGTCCAAAGGGATGAAGGGATAAATCATGAGCAATGCAGCACTTGGCATGACCATGCTGTGCCTCATCGTGGTGGTCATCATGATGGGTTTCCCGACGGCCTTCACTCTGATGGGTCTGGGCATGTTGTTCGGCTATGTTGCGTTTTATGATCCCGCCACGTCCTGGCTCGACAACCGGATTTTCGATTTGATGGTGCAACGCGCGTTCGGGGCCATGACCAACGAGACGTTGTTATCGATACCGCTTTTTGTACTGATGGGCTACGTGATGGAACGCGGCGCGCTGGTCGACAAAATGTTTCACAGCGTGCAACTCGCCTTTCGCAGCGTGCCCGGCTCACTCGCCGTCACCACGCTGATCATCTGCACCTTCTGGGGCATTGCCAGCGGCCTGGTGGGCGCTGTCGTGGTGCTGATGGGTGTGATTGCGATGCGGCCCATGCTCAACGCCGGTTACGACACGCGGCTGGCGGCTGGCGTGATCACCGCTGGCGGCACCCTGGGAATTTTGATTCCGCCGTCAGTGATGATCATCGTGTACGCAGCAGTGGCCGGTCAGTCAGTCGTCAAGCTCTATGCTGCGGCCATGTTTCCGGGCTTTTTCCTGGCACTGCTGTACCTGATCTACATCGTTGGCTGGGTGCTGATCAACCCGAAAGTCGCCCCCAAGCTGCCGCCTGAGCAAAACCAGGTGCCGATTCCGGGCTGGCTTGATCACATTTCGCGCAGCTACTCCCAGCGCATGCTGCCGGCCCTCGCCAGTGCCGTAGCCGCGCCAGGCAAGGCCCTGCGCGGCAGCGTCGAAGGCACGCAAATCACCTGGGGCCTTCTGGTTCGCAGTTTTACCATGTCGCTGGTGCCTGTCATGCTGGCCGCTGGCACACTGGGCGCGGTATGGTGGTATGTGGTCATCCACTCGCAGGAAGACAACAACGCGCCGCAGGTGACGCAGCAAGCCAAGGCAAGCACCGACGCCGCAGCGGCCTCTCCCCTGACCAGACCGGCGGGCAGCGGCGCGCCGCAAGCGCCGGGCGCTGGCGCATTACAGGAGCCGCCTGTCGAAGGCGGACTGATGGAGCCGCCGGTCGAGGGCGGACTTAAAGAACCCGAAAGTAGCGGGGGCCTGCAAGCCCCGCCGGGCTCCAGCGATGGGCAGGAACCGCCTGCGGGTGGCAAAGGCGCAGCCGAGCCAGCGATGGAGCAGTTTGGCGACCCATCGGCTCAAGGGCCGCAGACCGCGGCCGTTCCTGCGGCCTTCTAT
The DNA here is from genome assembly GCA_031423655.1 of Polaromonas sp. Classification (GTDB taxonomy): domain Bacteria; phylum Pseudomonadota; class Gammaproteobacteria; order Burkholderiales; family Burkholderiaceae_C; genus Polaromonas. The sequence goes on along the minus strand of JANPFZ010000496.1, from coordinate 678 downwards.
ACCGGGTTCTGGACCGCCTGCACGCTGATGCTGCTACTGCTGGCCTGGTACTACTGGCGCTTTGATGCCGAACAGTTTGAAATCCTGAGAATGCTGGTGTCTTCGGTCATGCCGCTGACGCTGCTGACACTCATGGTGCTGGCCGTCATTTTGTTTGGCCTCACCACCGCCACCGAGTCCGCGGCGGTTGGCGCGGCCGGAGCTTTCCTGATGGCCTGGCACGCGCGGACACTGAACTTCCAGCGCATCAAGGAAGCCGTTTTCCTGACAGCCAAGACCACCTCCATGGTGTGCTGGCTGTTTGTGGGATCAGCGCTGTTTTCGGCCGTGTTTGCCCTGCTCGGCGGCCAGCGCGTGGTCGAAGCATGGGTGCTGTCGATGGACCTGTCGCCGATGCAGTTCCTGCTGCTGTCGCAGGCCATCATCTTTATCCTCGGCTGGCCGCTGGAATGGACCGAGATCATCGTGATCTTCGTGCCGATTTTCCTGCCGCTGCTGGCGCATTTCCAGATTGATCCCATCCTGTGGGGCGTACTCGTGTTCGTCAATTTGCAGGCGGCCTTCCTGTCGCCACCGGTCGCGATGTCTGCCTTTTATCTGAAAGGAGTGTCACCGGCGCATGTGACGATCAATCAGATTTTTGCCGGGATGATGCCCTATATGCTAATCGTCATTTTG
>JANPFZ010000495.1:0-4968 GCA_031423655.1 Polaromonas sp. | reverse complement strand
CAACTTCAGCGTGTTCGACAACTTCATCCAGGAACCGGCCTACCTGAGCGGCATGGTCGCCGGCGGCGTGACCAAGACCAACAAGATCGGCATGGTCGGCGGCTTCCCAATTCCCGAAGTCAACCGCCTGATGAACGCTTTCATGGCCGGCGCGAAGGAAGTCAATCCGAAAGTCGAGTTCAGCGTCAACTTCATCAACAGTTGGTTCGACCCACCTAAAGCCAAGGAAGCCGCTTTCGCGATGATCGACAAGGGCGCCGACGTGATGTATGCAGAACGCTTCGGTGTCAGCGATGCGGCGAAAGAAAAAGGCAAGCTCGCCATCGGCAACGTCATCAACACGCAAGACAAATACCCTGATACGGTGGTGGCATCAGCGCTGTGGAATATGGAGCCGACGATTGACCGGGCGCTGAAGCTGGTTAAAGACGGCAAGTTCACGGCCGAGGAATACGGTCCCTATTCGATGATGAAACACAAGGGCTCCGAGCTGGCGCCGCTGGGCACGTTTGAGAAAAAAGTGCCTGCTGACGTCGTGACGAAAGTGATGGCGAAAGAAAAAGCCATTCTGGCCGGGCAGTTCAACGTGAAGGTGGACGACAGCCAGCCGAAGTCAACAAAATAGGCTTACCCCTATCGGACGCTCACTGCGTGTAGCGCCTTTTCCCCTTCCAGGGGACGCCGTCTGCAGCCCGGCAAAGCCGGTTCTGCGACGGCCGCTGGCACACCCCCTTCACCTCATGGACCACGCGCTCGTTCTGCGGCTTTCTTCAATCACCAAGCGCTTCGGCCCGCTGGTCGCGAACGACGCGATCTCACTGCACCTGAACGAAGGTGAAATTCTCGCGCTGCTGGGTGAAAACGGCGCTGGTAAATCGACGCTGGTGTCTATCCTCTTCGGTCACTACACCGCAGATGCCGGTCACATCGAAGTCTTCGGCCAGCCCTTGCCGCCGGGCAACCCGAAAGCCGCGCTGGCTGCCGGGATCGGCATGGTGCATCAGCACTTCACGCTGGCAGACAACTTGAGCGTGCTCGACAACGTGATGATCGGCAGCGAGCCGCTGTGGCAGCTTTTCTCACGACGCAAATCCGCCCGCGCGAAGCTGATGGACGTGGCGCAGCGCTTCGGCCTGGCCGTGTCGCCCGATGCGCAGGTCGGCAGCCTGTCGGTCGGTGAGCGACAGCGCGTTGAGATTCTGAAGGCGCTGTACCGCGGTGCGCGGATTCTGATCCTTGACGAGCCGACGGCGGTGCTGACGCCGCAGGAAAGCGAAGCGCTGTTTGACACGCTGGGGCAGATGGTCAAAGGTGGTTTGTCGATTATTTTCATCAGCCACAAACTTGGCGAAGTGCTGCGGGTGTCGCAGCGCGTGGCGGTGCTGCGCGGTGGCAAGCTGGTCGCCGAGGCGTTAGCGGCAAAGACCACGCAGGCGCAACTTGCGCAGTGGATGGTCGGCCACAGCGTGACTCCGGCGCAGCGCCGCCCGGCTGCATCTGTCGGCCTGGCGGTCTGCACGATGGAGGCTGTGTACACCGCAGGCGGTGGGCATGAGCGGCTGAACGGCGTGTCGCTGAGCTTGAAGGCCGGCGAAATCACGGCAATTGCCGGTGTTTCGGGCAACGGGCAACTGGCGCTGGCCGAGGTGCTTTGCGGTACGCGTACCGCCACGCAAGGCAGGGTGCGCCTGCTGGGCGAACCCTTGAAAACGTCGCCGGCCTGGCTGGTCAATCAGGGCGTGGCGCGCATTCCGGAAGACCGCCACGGCGTGGGCCTTGTCGGTGACTTGACCGTGTGGGAAAACGCCGTGTCCGAGCGGCTTCGCAGCCCGGCGTTTTCAGGCTTCGGCCTCATCAAGCGCCGGGCCGCCCAATCTTATGCAGCCCACATCGTCCGCACGTTTGACGTGCGGGGAGGTGGGCCGAACAAGCAAGCGCGCTCGCTGTCGGGTGGCAACATGCAAAAACTGATTCTGGGCCGGGCCTTGCTGTCGCCAGATGGCAAGGCGCGCCAACTCATCATCGCCCATCAACCCACCTGGGGCCTCGACATCGGCGCAGTTGCTTATGTGCAGCAGGAACTGATCGCTGCGCGCGACGCTGGCGCCGCCGTGCTGGTGATCTCGGACGACCTCGACGAAGTACTGGCGCTCGGCGACCGCGTGGCGGTGATGCATGCCGGCAGACTGACGCACGCCCTGCCCGCAGATGCGTGGACTCGCGAAGTGATCGGGCTGGCGATGGTTGGAGTCCCAGTCCACGCTGATAGAGAACCCGCATGAGACTTGAAAAGCTAACGCAAACGTCGCGAACTGCGCTGGTGCTGGCCCCCCTGGGCGCGATCGCCTTCACGCTGCTGATCAGCTCGCTGCTGGTGCTCTGGGCAGGCGCGCCGCTTGGACGAACCTATGTGCTGCTTTTCAAGGGCGGCTTTGGCTCCGTTTTTGCGTTGAGTGAAACACTCACCCGCGCCACGCCACTGATCCTCACCGGGCTGGCAGCCACGGTCGCGTTCAAGGCGCGGCTTTACAACATCGGCGCCGAAGGCCAGTTGTATGCTGGCGCGCTGGCGGCAGTCGCTGTCGGCGGCCTGCATGGCGGCAACGGTTTTGGGCTGCCGTTCTGGGTTTTATTCATTCTGATGTTGCTGGCCGCCGCGCTGGCGGGCGCCCTGCTGCTGCTCGGCCCAGCGCTATTCAAAGCGAAGCTGGGAGTGGATGAAGTGGTCACCACGCTGCTGCTGAACTTCATCATGCTGCTGTTCGTCTCCTTGATGCTTGACGGCCCGATGAAAGACCCGACCGCGATGGGTTGGCCGCAAAGCGTGGCGCTGCAGGGCGAACTGGAGATGTCCAAGCTGATTGCGCAGACGCGCGTACATACCGGGCTGCTGTGGGCCGGCGGGCTTGCCGTGGCGCTGTGGGCTTTCCTGAAGTTCACCGTGCCCGGCTTCGACATTCGCGCCACAGGCGCCAACGCTCGCGCCGCTGCCTTTGCCGGCGTACACATCACGCGCACGGTGGTACTGGTTGCGCTGCTCTCGGGCGGGCTGGCCGGGCTGGCGGGCGCGATAGAAGTGGCGGGCCGCACCAGCTATGTCACGCTCGACATGTCCCCCGGCTACGGCTACACCGGCATTGTCATTGCGATGCTGGCCGCGCTCAATCCACTCGGCGTGGTGGCTGCAGCCGTGTTCGTGGCCGGCATGCTGGTGGGTGCCGACACGATGAGCCGCGCCGTCGGCGTGCCGACCTACATCGCCGACGTGATCGTGGCGGCCTCGCTGATTTCGGTACTGGTCGCCACGCTGCTGACGCAGTACCGTGTGGTGGGCCGGATACAGGCCAAATGAGTTCTTTCTTTATGTCAAATCGGCCTCTAGCCCAGGTAATAAGTGCGCAAGCAGCTACTGAATTAATAGCGTCGTGTTTGCCGTTACCCGATGAAAAATGGCCGGTCTCATGACAGACCTGCTCGACATCCTGGCCAACGCACCCTTCTGGATCGCCGTATTGCGCATCGCCACCCCGCTGATTCTGGGCACGCTCGGCGTGCTGCTGTGCGAGCGTGCCGGCGTGCTGAATCTTGGCATCGAAGGCATCATGGTCGCGGGCGCGTTCAGCGGCTGGCTGGCGGTGTATGCCGGTGCGCCGCTGTGGGCCGGCGTTGGCGTGGCCGCGTTGACCGGCGCCGTGTTCGGCTTGCTGCATGCCTTTCTCACCGTTGGCCTGGCGCTGTCGCAGCATGTGTCGGGCCTGGGCATCACACTGCTGGCAACGTCGCTCAGCTACTACGGTTACCGCGTGAGCTTTCCAAAAGTTGATACACCGCCCACCATCTCGCCATTTGCACCGATGCAGTGGCTGGACGGCACGGGCCTTGGCATCGTCGCCGCGCAAACGCCGCTCACGTTGCTGGCCTTGCTGCTGGTGCCGCTGATCACCTGGCTGCTGTACCGAACGCCGGCGGGCCTGGCGATCCGCATGGCCGGCGAAAACCCGCAAGCCGCCGAAGGCCAGGGCGTGTCGGTGTTGGCGGTTCGCACCGCGTCCATCGTGGCCGGTTCGGCGCTGATGGGCGTGGCAGGATCGTTTCTCACGCTGTCGGCCTTCAATGCCTTCTTTTTCAACATGGTCAACGGCCGCGGCTGGGTCTGCGTGGCACTGGTTGTATTCGCTTCATGGCGGCCGGGCAAGGCGCTGCTGGGCGCGCTGCTGTTTGCGTTTTTTGATGCGCTGCAACTGCGACTGCAAACCTCTGGCTTCGCCGATGTGCCGTATCAGCTTTATCTGATGCTGCCTTATGTGCTGTCCATCGTGGCGCTGGTGCTGGTGGCGCGCAAGGCGGCGTATCCTCAGGCGCTGATGAAGCCCTATCGCAAAGGAGAACGTTAACATGCTCGACCTGCTGATTAAAAACGCCAGCCTGCCCGACGGTCGCATGAGTATGTCCGTCGCCGTACACAAGGGCAAGATCACTGAAGTGTCTGAAGGCCCGATCAGTGCGCCCGCCCGTGAGACGGTAGACGCCACGGGCTATCTGCTCAGCCCGCATTTTGTCGATCCGCACTTCCACATGGACGCCACGCTCAGCTACGGCCTGCCGCGCGTCAACGAAAGCGGCACGCTGCTCGAAGGCATTGCGCTGTGGGGGGAGATGAAGCCGACGCTCAAGGCCGACGCCCTGATTGAACGCGCCCTCACCTACTGCGACTGGGCTGTGGCCAAGGGGCTGCTGGCCATTCGCAGTCATGTCGACACAAGTGATGCGAGTTTGCTTGCGGTGGACGCGCTGCTGGAGGTGAAAAAGCGCGTCGCGCCTTACATCGATTTGCAACTGGTCGCCTTCCCCCAAGACGGCGTGCTGCGATCCAAAGGCGGCGTCGACAACCTGAAACGCGCACTCGACAAAGGCGTAGACGTGGTTGGCGGCATTCCGCACTTTGAACGGACGATGGCCGACGGCGCC
>JANPFZ010000494.1:0-3708 GCA_031423655.1 Polaromonas sp. | reverse complement strand
CGCGCCCAGGGCGTGGCAGACACCAGCTGCAAATAAACGCCGCGAGTTCCGGACTTTGTTGCAATCGCTTCAGAATCGCGGCAGTCATCCCGCGCAATTCAAGCTTCAATAACCGGCTTTGGCCCCGGCCCGGGTTTTGGCAAATAACCCGGCTGTCTTGGCGCCCTGGCGTCGAAAGCGTTCACGACGCGCAAGCTTGGGATCCACCTGCAACTCCCGGTAAATCTCCACACGGTCTGCCGGCTGCAGCAGGTAATTCAAACCTTTTTTTACGCCCCATACGCCAACGACAGGACTTGCTGAGCGCAGTTCCGGGAAATCTGGAAATGCCGTCGCCATCAAGGCCATCTGCAGCGTGGCACCGGCGGGTAGCGCAGCGATCCAGCACTTCACCTGGCGCGGCGCAGGCGAATAAATCACCCCAATGCGCAAACCGTTGCAGTCGTCAGGCTTCGCCATATACCTGCTCTGCCCGCTTGACGAAAGCATCGACGAGGCTGCCGGCAATCCTGTCAAACACCGGACCGACCAACGCCGCCAATGCCGCATTGTCAAAGTCATAACGAAGATGGAAGTCGATCCTGCAGGCGCGCTCGGTGCCTTGGCCGACGGGCGTGAAGCTCCAGTGCCCGTCCAGTTTTGAGAAAGGCCCATCGACCAGCTTCAGACTGACCTTGCGGCCCTGCTCATGAACATTTCGGGTGGTGAAGGTCTGAGACAACCCTGCCATGGAGATGCCGATTTTCGCCAGCACGCCCTCAGGCGTCTCCTCAACGATCGACGCCTTGTCACACCAGGGCAAAAATTCGGGGTAGCTAAGGATGTCGGTGACCAGCGCAAACATTTCTGTTGCGCTGTACCAAATCAAAACGGACTTGTGAACACTTTTCATACAATCAAGGGCTGCACGCAATCCTTTATTGTAAGAGCCGCGATTCGCTCTTGTCGCTGTTGCACTTGCGGGCGAATGCCCTCACCTCTCTTTTATGGCTACCAAAGAACCACATCCGGTCAAATCTCCGCCGCCTTCCGGCAAGCTCAACACCAAAGCGATCAAGGCGGCAAAAGCCACGGTCAAGGCGGTAGCGGCTTCGGTGCGAATTGCTGATAACAAAAAAGCCAAGTTCAACTACCACATTGAAGAGCGCTTCGAGGCCGGCATGGTTCTGGAGGGCTGGGAAGTCAAGTCAGTTCGCGAAGGCAAGGTGCAGCTGACGGACGGCTACGTCGTGATTCGCAACAACGAGCTGTTCATCATCGGCTGCCAGATCAATCCGCTGGGTACGGCTTCAACCCATGTGCGGCCTGATTCGGTTCGCACGCGCAAGCTGCTGATGCACCGCGAGGAGATTCGCCGGCTGGTCAGCAAGGTGGACCAGAAAGGTTTCACGCTGGTGCCGCTTAATATGCACTGGAAGTCAGGCCGGGTGAAGTGCGAAATCGGCCTGGCCAAAGGTAAGGCCGAACATGACAAGCGCGACACCATCAAGGACCGCGAAGGCAAGCGCGAAGTCGAGCGCGCAATGAAGTCCAGGGCGCGATAGTCGCAACTACAGCCGCCTTTAAAGGCAGCGCAACGGGTGGGTTTCGGGCGTCCAGGGGCTTTTAAAAAACGGCTTGACCATTCCCTCGGTGACGTCTTCCACACGGGCCGGCATCCATTGCGGATTGAAATCTTTGTCGATGGCCAGCGCCCTGATGCCTTCCACCGTTTCGCTAGGCAAGCCGCCTGCCCGGTGAAAGCACTGATGCACCATGTCCCGCTCCATGCGCAGCTCATCGGCCAGCGACATGCCGCGCGCTCGGCGAATTTGTTCCAGCGAGACGAGCAGCATCAGCGGCGAACGCTTGCGCAGCGTCTCTGCCGTTTTACGAGCCCAAGGGCTTTTTGATGACTCCAGCGCCTGAATGATCGCATTCACCGTAGGCAGCTGGAAATAAGTATCAAAATCGGCCTCAGCCCAGTCACTACGTGCGTATGTAGCTATTAAATTAGTAGTGATGAATGTTTGCAAATCGGGAATACCAGCGAAGTTTTGCGTGGCAATCGCCTCCCACAAGACAGGCAAATCTGCCGCTTTGAGCTGGATATCAGCCAGCCCGAAACCCAAGGCATCGTCGGGGGTAATCATCTCGCCGGTCAGCGCCAGATATTCGCCGGCGTGGCCCGGACAGCGGCTCAGAAAATACCCACCGCCGACATCCGGGAACAAGCCGATATTGGTTTCGGGCATGGCCATTTTGGTGTGCTCGGTGACGATGCGCATCGTCGCGCCCTGGCTCAGTCCCATGCCGCCGCCCATCACAATCCCGTCCATGAAGGCGATGTAAGGCTTGGGATAGGTATGGATCAGGTGGTTGAGCCGGTACTCTTCAGTAAAAAAGTGTTCCAGCGAGGCGTCGCCCGCCATGACGGCCTGGTGAAAGTAGCGGATATCGCCACCTGCGCAAAAGCCGCCAAAAAGCGCTTCTGGCGTTCCGGGCCGGCCGATTTTGTTGCTGCCGCGAATAGCGACCAGTTGCACCGCCGGATCGTCGCTCCAGGCCAGCAGCAAGGCAAGCAACTCGCGCACCATGCCCAACGAGAGCGCGTTCAGCGCCTTGGGCCGGTTCAAAGTGATCAGGCCCGCATTTCCCCGCCGCTCGGCGATGATTTCGCCCTTCTTTTCCGTGTTTGAGTTGTACTCGCTCATGCGCGTTGCCTCCACCCAATCAATTCGTTAACGACCAGTGCGCCCACTACCAGCGCGCCGCCTGTCAGCACGCTGGGGCCGGGCACTTCCCCAGCACCGACCCACGCCAGCAGGATCCCAAAAATCACTTCGAGCAGGGCCAGCAGTGAGATTTCAGGTGCTTTGAGAATACTCGCGCACCAGACAGACAGCACGCAGGGAATGGCGAGCTGGAACAAGCCCAGAACCGCCAGCAGACCGATGTCATGCGGCGTCGCCTGCATCGGAAATGACAGCGGCAGGGTTAGCAGAGAAGATATCACCGCGCCCACCAGCACCGCTGGCACCAGGTCGATCTTTTTGCCATGAGAACGGCTGCTTTGAACCACAGTCCAGTTGATGGCGCCCGCAATCGGCACCAGCAATGCCACGAGCATGCCACGCAGCTGGCTTTGAAAATCGACCTGCCCACCATACATCCAGGCAATTCCGGCGCCCGCAGCGGCAATGGCCAACCAGGTGCGCAATGCAATCCGGTGGCCAATAAACACAAGGGCAGCCAAGGCCGTCATGAACGGTCCCAGCGCCAGCGTGATCAGCACGTTGGCCACGGTTGTGAGCGTCAGCGCGACCATGAACGCGGTGAACATCACGCTCCAGCAAACACCCGACACCCAAAGCGCCCTGCCGCCGCTACGGATGTTCGAGAAGACCGCCCGCCCCTGAAAATACGGCAGGATCACAAGCAATGACACCACCGTAAAGAAGCTGCGCCAGAAAGTAATTTCAAAGCTGCGTGCAGCCTCCAGCTGACGCGTGAGGACACCTGCGATGGACCACATGAGCGTGACGAGAACCATCAGGGCGATGGCTCTGGAATGCGTGAGTTTCATAAGCGTTCAGCCGGATCGCCTGAGCTGTGCGACTCCACTCCAGCAGGGGCCGCGGAACCGGCTTCGCCGGGCCGCAGGCGCAGCGGCCCCCTCGGGGGGCAGGATGTTACACTAAGTGAACGACCGTGGGGGCAATTACCTGC
>JANPFZ010000493.1:0-1560 GCA_031423655.1 Polaromonas sp. | reverse complement strand
GCCCAGCGTGGCGTCTCTGGCGCTGCGCATGGCGACAAACGCATCTTCACTTATGCCGTCATGCACGTGAATATTTTTTGCACGTTGTTCGCCCACGGTGCTTTGCCAGGCGGCGGCGCGCGATTCGGGCGCGTAGTCGTGGCAGACAAATATCTTTGTTTGTGCCGGCAAGGCCAGCAGCTTGTGAATGGACTGGTACAGCCTGTGCGCGTCGCCACCCGGAAAGTCGGCGCGTGCGGTGCCCACGTCGGGCATGAAGAGTGTGTCGCCAACAAACACCGAACCGTTGATCAGGTAGGCCATATCGGCCGGCGTATGCCCGGGCACCCACATCGCCGTGGCCTGGGCATCGCCAATCATGAAGGTCTCGCCGTCCTTGAACAGATGGTCGAACTGGCTGCCGTCGGGCAGGAAGGAACGCTCCATGTTAAAGATCGCCTTGAAGGTGGACTGAACGCCCGTGATGTTCTCGCCAATGCCGATGCGGCCGCCGACACGGTCTCTGAGGTAGTGGGCTGCAGAAAGGTGATCTGCATGGGCGTGGGTTTCCAGAATCCAGTCGATGTGCAGACCCCTGTCCGCCACGTAGGCGAGCACCTGGTCTGCCGAGGTCGTGCTGGTGCGGCCGGACTTGAAGTCGTAATCCAGCACCGGGTCGATGATGGCCGCGCGGCCGCTGCCCGTATCAGCCAGCACGTAGGTGACCGTCCAGGTGCCGGGATCGAAAAAAGCCTGTGTTGTTATCGCAGCTTGCATCGCCTTGTTCCTAAAATTTTTTCATATGTTGACTTATATTATATGTTTTGGTATATTAATGTCAACACAATCCTTCGACGCTTTCGGTGCTTTCCTCAACCTCAGTCATGCATTCATCGCCTCACGTCATCGACCCTGAACTGCTGCGCGGTGCCGCTGCGCAGGCAGTGGGTGTGCTGAAACTGCTGGCCCACGAAGACCGGCTGCTGCTGCTGTGCCAGCTGTCGCAAGGCGAACGTTGCGTCAGCGAGCTGGAACAGCAACTGGGCATTCGCCAGCCGACCCTGTCGCAGCAACTTGGCGTGCTGCGCAGCGTTGGCGCGGTCAACACACGCCGTGAAGGCAAAAACATTTACTACAGCGTGGCCGATCCGGCAACGCTGGAAATTCTGGCGTTGCTATACCGCCTTTACTGCCCCGAAGGAGCTTAGGAATGACGATTGCCTGGAATGTGTTCACCCCCTGGTCGGCATTGATAGGCGGCATGCTGATTGGCCTGGCGGCGGCCATGTTTGCGTTGCTCAACGGACGCATCGCAGGCATCAGCGGTGTGCTGGGTGGCTTGCTCAAGCCGATGCGCGGCGACATTGGCTGGCGCGTTGCCTTCATCGGTGGGCTGGTCGTCGCACCGCTGGTCTACGGCCTTTTTGCGGCGCTTCCAGCGGTGCAGATTGATGCCAGCTACTTGGCTCTTGTGGTGGCCGGACTGCTGGTCGGCGTGGGCACTCGCTACGGCTCGGGCTGCACCAGCGGCCACGGCGTTTGCGGCCTGTCGCGGCTGTCACCACGTTCCCTCGTCGCCAC
>JANPFZ010000492.1:0-1644 GCA_031423655.1 Polaromonas sp. | reverse complement strand
TTCGTCGCGAAACCGGCCAGCCGAAGGGCCGTCCACAGCCGGGTCGTACACGCCTTCGCGCTTTGCAATATTTTTCAGCCGCTCCAGTTCGCGCTTGCTGCGATTCACGTCGGCAATATTGGTGCGCTCGTGGCTGAGCAGATGCTTGGCATAGGTCCAGCCCTTGTTTTCTTCGCCAATCAGATTGTTGGCCGGCACCTCGACGTTGTCGAACCAGACTTCATTGACCTCGGCTTCGCCGTCGAGCAATACGATGGGCCGCACGCTGACGCCCTTCGATTTCATGTCGATGAGCAGAAACGAAATACCGGTCTGCGGCTTGCCCTCAGTGCTGGTTCGCACCAAACAGAAAATCCATTCGCCGTACTGGCCCAGCGTGGTCCAGGTTTTCTGGCCGTTGACAATGAATTTGTCACCGACACGCTCGGCTTTGCACTTCAGTGATGCCAGGTCAGAGCCCGCGCCCGGTTCGCTGTAGCCCTGGCTCCACCAGACTTCGCCGCTGGCAATGCCGGGCAAAAAACGCGCTTGCTGTTCAGCATTGCCAAAAGCCATGATGACCGGCGCCACCATCACCGGGCCAAACGGCACGACGCGTGGGGCGCCCGCCCGTGCACATTCTTCCTCAAATAAATGTTTTTGCACCGCGTTCCAGCCCGGGCCACCAAACTCTTTCGGCCAGCCGTGACCCAGCCAGCCTTTCTTGCCCAGAATTTTGGCCCAGCGCTGTTGGTCGTCACGCGACAGGCGCAGGGCGTTGTGTACCTTGTGCGAAATGTCCTGCGGCAAACTCGCCTTGACCCAAGCGCGAATGTCTTCGCGAAAGGTCTGTTCCTCAAGGGTGAAGGTCAAATCCATGGGTGTCTCCAGATGCGTGGCGGTCGGCGCTTGCTCGCTGCAAGACTATGGCGCTTTTTAGCACGTCTGCGCTTTTGCGTCTGTCATGGCTGGGACAAATCCTCTGAATGCACTTCGCCATCTGGCAAGGCAATTCCCAGCTGCTTGCTGATGCTCAAAACATGCTGCCGCAGCTGGGTGTTGTCAGCTTTCAGGCGCGCCACCGCATTTTCCAGCGCCGTGACCCGCGCCAGCATGTCCGACGCCTCGCCAGCGGGGGCGCTGCTGGCCATCAATGCCGCCACATCAGGCTCGCCGCAGAGCAGGTGCACCCAGCGCTGCTCCCGCGCACCGGGCATGCGCGGCAGCTTTTGCACTGTGGGCTGTCCGCCGTCATCGCCGCGCTGCTGCAGCGCCTGCAGCACGGCCTCGACGGCGGCGGCATCGGCAAATTTGTACCAGCGCTCGCCACTGGTGCGCAGCTCGGCGGCGGTTTGCGGGCCACGCAGCAGAAACAGGCCCATCACCACCGCCTGCGGCTCGCTGACGCCTGCCCCGCGCTGGAAGTTGTGTTCAAAGCGCGGCACGCGGCTGGAACTGCCTTCAAACACCAGGCTTTGCGCCTTCAGGCTATCAATGGCCTGTCGGGCTTCGTCGTCGCTCACGTCCATCAGCGGGTCGCGGCTGCTTTTCTGGTTGCAGCCCAGCACCAGCGCATTGAGGCTCAGCGGATAGCTGTCGGGCACGGTACGGGCTTTTTCCATCAGCGTGCCCAGCACGCGCGCTTCGATCGGGGTCAGGGTCTTG
>JANPFZ010000491.1:0-16158 GCA_031423655.1 Polaromonas sp. | reverse complement strand
TTCAAAGCGATGACTGGCAAACCTGCCTGCAGCGGCTGCCCGGTTACAGCGGCGAAAAGGCCGACAGCGGCCAGGTGCTGTCGCTGCGCGTGGTGCTGCCGTGGTGGAGCTATCGGAAGCCGAAACAGCCTGCTTTTTAAGCAAAATAATGCTATAGCCCATGTGATACCTGCGCAAGCAGCTACTATTTTCATAGCGCGCAGGATCTGAACCCGCAGAAGATATCGTCCCGCTCGGGCAAATAGAAGTTACGGTATTTCGGATTTTTCATGCGCGCGCGGGTGGCGAATGAGCCACCGCGCAGCACCTTGTGGTTGCCGAACCAGGGTGCTGAATATTCTAGGTACGGGTCAGGTGAAAAGCCCGGATAAGGCCGAAAGGTGGTGCCCATCCACTCCCATACATCACCCCAGTGAAAGCCACGCCGGGCGGCCGTGTGTACGGCGACTTCCCATTCGACCTCGGCGGGCAGACGGCGGCCGGCCCAGCGGCACCAGGCGTCAGCTTCCCACCAGCTCATGTGCAGGGCCGGCTGACTGCCCTGCATGCGCATCGCGCGTCCGAAGCGGGTCTGCATCACGGCGCCACTGGCGACGCCGATTTCTTCGACGTAGCGCGGCCCGCGCCGGCCTTCACCGGCCGCCATTTTTTGAAGCCACTGCCAGCCGTCTGCATGCCACAGCTCGGCCCGGTCGTAGCCGCCGTCATCGACGAACTCGACAAACTGCGCCCAGCTCACCGGCTGTGCGTCGATTTCAAATTCGGGCACGCTGACGGCGTGAGGCGATTTTTCATTGTCAAAAATGAACCCGGCCCCCTGCTGGCTCCCGAGTTGCCATATCGTGGCGGGCATCCGCAGCGGTTCGCGCGCGGCGACCGGGGGCGGTGTGAACGCAGCGACAAAGGCCTTGTCCAGCTTCAAGCCCAGCGTCTGCGCGGTGATGGCAAAAGCTTCGCCGTGCATGTCCTCGTGGAACAGGCACAAGCGATAAAAATACAGGGCATCGTCATCTTCGGGTGCCTTGGCGAGCAGTTCCAGCGTGCTTTCCAGGGTGTCGAGCAGATAGGCCCTGCAGTGGGTCGCCGTCGGCAAATCCAGCGCCCAACGCGTGGCGTGCGCTACCTGGCCGGAATCCCACCAGCGGTCGGCATTCGGTTCGATGGACGCCAGGCGCGCCTGGCCTGGCGGGCAGCGCGAACCCTGCGCGCGCTGCATGTTGCGGCCGATCCACCATTCCTGAAACCAGCCCACATGGCCCAGCTCCCACAGCGGCGGGTTGATGGTCGGCAGCTGCGGCACACAGTAGTTTTCGCCAACGAGTGCAGCCTGGAATTCGGCAAAAAGCTGCAGCGTATGATTGCGCGCATCCATGAGCGCCAGCGACAGCAACTCCCGCCCTGCGCCGCGCATTCCTGGTGAATCCAGCGAGTGCGGCGCGGTGATGCCGCCTGCAGACGGCAAGCGGGCCAGCGGTGAACCCGGCGAGGAATCGGGCGCGGAATCTGAAGCCAAATCGGTGTTCCTGAGATCGAGCGTGCTGAAATCGATTGTGCTGGTAAGCCCGGCGATGCGCGACGCCAACAACGGCAACTGGCACACGGCACAGCGCTGGTCAAAATTTCTATCGGGTCATTGTGACACCGCGCTGGTCAAATCATGGCCCCCGGCAGGCAGCAGGCCCGCCGCATCACACGCGCCCCAGGCGATGATTGCGCTGCATGCGCGCCGCTCGGCCGACTCTATCCACGCATGGGCGAAAACCTGTCCCGACAAAGCGCTGATCGTGGTGCTGACCGGCACCGATCTGTACCGCGATATTCAGCACGACGCCGACGCACAAAAATCACTGGCGCTGGCGTCCCATCTGGTGGTGCTGCAGGAGGCCGGTCTGCAGGCCTTGCCCGAACAGTGGCGTGGCAAGACCCGGATCATTTTTCAGTCGGCCCCGGCGTTGATGCCGGCACGCAAGTCGAGCCAGCGTTTTCGGGCCATGATGGTGGGTCACTTGCGGGGTGAAAAGGATCCACTCACCTTCATGCGGGCCGCCGCACAGGTACAGGATCGAGACATTTATTTCGATCAGATCGGCGATGCGCTGGAACCTGAATTTGCCGAGCATGCAAAAGAAACGCATAGCCAAAACCCGCACTACCGCTGGCTGGGTGGCCTGCCGCGCGCCGTAACGCGCCAGCGCATCAGGCGCGCGCATGTGCTGGTGAACTGCTCGGTGATGGAAGGCGGTGCGCATGTCCTTCTGGAAGCCGTGCAATCAGGCACGCCGGTGCTGGCGTCTCGCATCAGCGGTAACGTGGGCATGCTGGGCGAGGGCTACGGTGGCTACTTTCCGGTGGGTGACGCAGTGGCCCTCGCCGCCCTGGTGCAGCGCTGCGCAGCCGAGCCTGAATTTCTGGCCTTGCTGCAGGTCCAATGCAGCCGCCGCGCGCCCCTTTTTGCCCCTGACGCAGAGCGGCGTCATGTCTTAAACTTGGTGCTTTCGGCCATCGAACCGCCGTCAGCATAAAGACCCCTAACCGCGGCTGATTCAGTCGTAAAGGATTCAAGATGAACGCCCCCGACAACGCTAAAACGCTCGCCACGCCCCGGTTGACCAGTCTGTCCCACGGCGGTGGCTGTGGCTGCAAGATTGCGCCTGGCGTGCTCAGTGAAATTTTGAAGAACTCCAGCAATTTGCCGATCCCGAAGGAACTGCTGGTCGGCATTGAAACAGCTGACGACGCAGCGGTCTACCAGCTCAATGAAGAGCAGGCGTTGATCGCCACCACCGATTTCTTCATGCCCATTGTTGATGACCCGTACGACTTTGGCCGTATTGCCGCCACCAATGCCATCAGCGATGTGTACGCGATGGGCGGCACACCCATCATGGCGTTGGGACTGGTCGGCATGCCTATCAGCGTGCTGCCGCTGGAAGTCATCGGCTCCATCTTGCGCGGCGGGCAGGATGTCTGCCGTGACGCTGGCATTCCGATTGCCGGTGGCCACACCATTGACTCGGTCGAGCCAATTTACGGGCTGGTCGTAATGGGCTTGGTACACCCGTCGCGCGTGAAGAAAAATTCGGGTGCCAAAGTCGGCGACGTATTAATACTGGGCAAACCGCTCGGCGTTGGCATTCTCTCGGCCGCGCTGAAAAAGGAAATGCTGGATGCCGAAGGCTACGCCCGTATGATCGCCGTGACCACCCAACTCAACAAACCGGGGATAGAGCTGGCCCGGCTTGAGGGCGTTCACGCGCTGACCGACATTACAGGCTTTGGTCTGGCGGGTCACTGCCTGGAGCTGGCGCGCGGCGCGGGCGTGCAACTGGCCCTGGACTGGGCCCGCATGCCGGTGATTTCGGGGGTGGCTGAGCTGCTTGCTCAGGGCTGCGTCACGGGCGCGTCCGGCCGCAACTGGGAAAGCTATGGCGCCGAAATCAGTCTGCCGTCAGGATTTGCAGACGCCGACCGCCACTTGTTGAGCGATCCGCAAACATCGGGTGGACTGCTTGTTGCATGCTCTCCAGAAACGGCGGCCCAGGCATTAGCGATTTTCCATAGCCAGGGGTTCGCCGATGCCGCCGTGATCGGCGAGGTGCGGGAAGGGCATGGGTTGGCTGTCCGCTAGTTTGCGCGAAATTTTCAGACGGCCTGGGCAATTCCAGTTAATTCTGTTAGGCCTGAAACGCCTTTATTTGTAGGCGAACTACGGGAATTGCTTATAGGAAATCACGGGCAGACCGGGTAATATCGCGCCACCGCGAAAGCCCGCCAGCGGCGCTTGTTCGGAAACACCACTTTTCAGAAAGCCACCTTCCGTGTCAGCCCTACTTAAACTCGCACTCGCCTTCGACTGGCTTTCAACCCGATTGGGCAAAATTGCTGCGTGGGCCGTTTTGCTCGCGGCGCTGATTTCCGCAGGCAATGCTTTCATCCGTTACGGGCTGGACATCAGCTCCAACGCCTGGCTTGAAATTCAGTGGTATTTGTTTGCCGGCATGGTGATGCTGGGCGCGCCGGTCGTGCTCAAACTCAATGAACATGTGCGGGTCGATATTATTTACGGCAAGCTCAAGGGCCATGGCCCGGTCTATGTGGACCTGTTCGGCCTGATCTTTTTTCTGCTGCCGGTGATGGGCGTACTTTGCTATTTGAGCTGGCCGCTTTTCGTCAGCATGTACCGCTCGGGGGAGATGTCGGGCAATGCAGGCGGTCTGATCCGCTGGCCGGCCATGGTGCTGCTGCCGCTTGGATTTGGGCTGATGTTTGTTCAGGGCCTCTCCGAAATCGTCAAACGAATCTGCTACCTGCAAGGGCGCTTCGAAATGGACACCCACTACGAAAAGCCGGTTCAGTGATCCACGCGCGGCGCTCACCTCAATAAAAATATAAGGATCACTCAACATGCAAATGGAAACCTTTGCCCCGATGATGTTCGCGGGACTCGTGCTGATCATGCTGATTGGCTTTCCGGTGGCTTTTTCGCTTTCAGCCTTGGGCCTGGGATCGGGCTTTTTCGCTATTTATATGGGCTGGTTCCCGGCCAGCTTCATGTCCAATCTGCCGCTCAACATGTTCGGCATTTTGTCGAACGAGCTGCTGCTGGCGATTCCATTTTTCACCTTCATGGGCGCGATTCTTGAGAAATGCGGCCTGGCGGAAGACATGCTCGACTCGATGGGCCAGCTTTTCGGTCCGGCGCGCGGCGGGCTGGGTTATTCGGTCATCATCGTTGGCTTTATTCTTGGCGCTATCACCGGAACGGTAGCCGGTCAGGTGATCGCCATGGCGATGATTTCTCTGCCGGTGATGATTCGATACGGCTACAACATGCGTTACGCCACCGGCGTGCTAGCCGCGTCGGGCACCATCACACAGCTGGTGCCTCCCTCGCTGGTGCTGATCGTCATGGCCGACCAGCTCGGCCGCTCGGTTGGCGACATGTACAAGGGTGCCTGGGGGCCGTCGATTTTGCAGGTGCTGATCTTTGCCGGCTACACATTCATGCTGGGCGTCTTCAGGCCGCACCACGTGCCTGGCGTGCCAAAAAGCGCGCGCACCCTGAATGGCTGGGCGCTCTGGGGGAAATGCCTGCGCGGCATCATCCCCTCGGCCATCCTTATTTTTGCGGTGCTCGGCTCCATGGGCGGCCTGCCCGGGATCAACACCGCCATCGCCACCCCGACCGAAGCCGGCGCCATGGGGGTGGTTGGCGCGCTGGTTCTCGCAGCCATGCACAAGCGCCTGACCTGGCCGCTGATCTGGGAAGCCATGATCGGCACCATGCGTCTGACGGCCATGGTGGTGTTTATTCTGATCGGCGCCCGCGTTTTCTCGATGGTGTTCCAGGGTGTTGACGGTGCCAAGTGGGTTGAACACATGCTCAGCGGATTGCCAGGCGGGCAAACCGGATTTTTGATTGCCGTCAACATTTTCATTTTCTTCCTGGCCTTCTTTCTCGACTTTTTCGAGATCGCCTTCATCATCCTGCCGATGCTGGGGCCGGTGGCTGACAAACTGGGCATCGACCTGATCTGGTTTGGCGTGCTGCTGTGCGTCAATATGCAGACCAGCTTCATGCACCCGCCGTTTGGTTTCGCGCTGTTTTATTTGCGCGGCATAGCCGACACGCTGTTCAAGGAAAAGCGAATTCCAGAGGCCATCAAATCGAACGACATCTACCTTGGCGCGATTCCATGGGTCATCATGCAGTTGCTCCTGGTGATGATCGTTATTTTTGTGCCGCAAACCGTCACCGTGTTTCTCGACAAGGCCGAAGTGATCGATTTGGACAAGGTCAAGATTGAAATTCCCGTGGAAGAAGGCGTGACACGGCCGGCAGGTTCGGCCAGCAGCATACCGGGAACCGACCCGCTGATGCCTGTGCCTGAGCCAAGCGCCGACGACGAGCAAAAACGTGTAGAAGAGTTGTTCAAAACAAAATAAGTCCGATTAAAAGTCCTGGCTTTTCTGCGCTGATTCCGTTTTTAAATTATTCGAGAACGCGTAGGCGAAGCCGAGACAGTACAGCGTACGGCTAGCAACGCCGACAAAGTACACGGAGATTTAGAAATGGAATAACTCATGGATCACACTCCCCCCGGTTACATGGGCCCGCCGCCCTTTCGCTTCTCGCCGCGCAACGCGGGCGCATCGGGGCCAGCCTTTTCTGTTCCGTTCAAGGTCATGGCAACGCTAATCGTGCTGGGCTGCTCTACGGCATTTATTCAGATGTGGCTGGCTGGAAAATCGGCGGGTGGCGCGGCTGGTGGCGGATGGTTCATCGCGGGTTTACTGCTGGTTGTCTACACCTGGTTCTGCATTCTGCGCAGCACCACGCGCATTGACGCCAAGGGTCTGCATCAAACCTGGGTCTGGGACAAGCATATGGAGCTCGATGAGCTGGCCTATGGCAAGCTGATTCGTGTGCGCGGCCTCGACTGGCTGATTGCGCCCCGACTTTATGTACGCACCCTGATGGGCAAGTTCGCGGTTTTCTACGCGGCATCCCCCGACATGGTGGCGGAGTTTGAGCGGATGGTGGCCGAATTGAAGGCTTTTCGCAGCATGCGTTAAATGCCCTGGATATTCTGGATCAGCGTAAAAAGCCAGAAACCCGATACTGACTGACAGCATAAAAAAACCGCGACACAACACGGTTTTTTTATGCTTGCCGAACTTAAAGCGTCACGCCCTGCATGTACTGGTCAAAACGCGACTCGGCAAAGCGGAACCACAAAATCTGGTCCTTTTGGAAGGCGCGGTAATCGCTATAGATTTTTTTCCAGTCCGGGTTGTTCGCCGCGAGTTCGGCATACAGCTCCATCGACGCCTTGAACGACGCATCGAGCACCGGTTTCGGAAAAGGCAGCAATTTGACTTTAGCTCCTACCAGCTGCTTCAAGGCAATCGGGTTGCGCGCGTCGTATTTGGCCTGCATGTCCACGTGAGCGTGCGACGCCGCCGCTTCAATAATCGCCTTGTACTCCGCCGGCAGTGCCGCGAAAGCCTTGTCGTTGATGAAAAAATCGACCTCAGGGCCACCTTCCCACCAGCCAGGGTAGTAGTAGAACGGAGCAACTTTGTTGAAGCCCAGCTTTTGATCATCGTACGGGCCGACCCACTCCACTGCGTCGATGGTGCCTTTCTCAAGCGCCGCGTAAAGTTCGCCACCCGGCAGGTTTTGCGGCACCACGCCGAGGCGCTCGACCACCTTGCCAGCGAAGCCACCAATACGGAATTTAAGCCCTTTCAGGTCGGCAACAGTTTTTATTTCTTTTCGGAACCAGCCGCCCATCTGGGTGCCTGTATTGCCACCCGGAAAACTCACCACGTTGTACCTGGCGTAGAACTCATTCATCAGCTTGCGGCCGTTGCCCTCAAACATCCACGCCGACATCTGGCGCGAGTTCATACCGAACGGAATGGCTGCCCCGATAGCGAAAGCGTCGTTCTTGCCAAAATAGTAATAGGGAACGGTGTGGGCCATCTCGACCGAGCCTTGCTGGACGCCATCAACCACGCCGAAAGCGGGCATCAGTTCGCCGGCCGCATGTACGCTGATCTGAAACTTGCCAGCCGTCATGTCACCTACTTTTTTGGCAAATACTTCGGCACCGCCGTAAATAGTGTCAAGCGGTTTCGGAAAGCTTGAGGCCAGGCGCCAGCGAACGGCGGCTTGCGCATGCACAGCAGGGGCGATGCCCGCAGACAGCACACCGGCGATTCCGGCATGTTTAATGAGTGAGCGACGATCCATAGATCTCCAGGCAGGTATATTGAAAAAAACCAGCCATATTTGTTTGGAATGAAGCCGGTTCTTCAAGCGAATCCGGCCCTTTTATTGCTGGCAGTACACTCATTTGAGCATAAGTCTGGCCTGCGATTGCACACACCATTTGCCGGCAATCGAGCAAAAAAAAGCCGCATCGAAATGCGGCTTTTGCTGGTGAAGCACAAGAAACGTTTAGAGCTTCTGATCCTGCATGAACCGGTCGAACGTACCTTCGGTAAAGCGGAACCACAGGTTCTGTTCGGCGCGAAACTTGGAATAGTCGGCATAAACCTTTTTCCAGTTTTCGTTCTTGGCGCTGAGTTCTTCGTACAGAGCCATCGACTCCTTGAAGGCTGCGTTCATGACGTCCTTGGGGAACGGACGCAGCTTGGAGCCGGCGCCAACGAGTTGCTTGAGCGCGGCCGGGTTGCGGGCATCGTACTTGGCCTGCATGTCCGAATGCGCCTGCGCAGCAGCGGCTTCGACAATCGCCTTGTACTCTGGCGACAGGGCTTCGAAAGCCTTGTTGTTGAT
Organism: Polaromonas sp.; assembly: GCA_031423655.1. Taxonomy (GTDB): domain Bacteria; phylum Pseudomonadota; class Gammaproteobacteria; order Burkholderiales; family Burkholderiaceae_C; genus Polaromonas. Next base: position 7,850 of record JANPFZ010000491.1, on the reverse strand, counting down.
GAAGAAATCGAGCTCGGGGCCGCCCTCCCACCAGCCAGGGTAGTAATAATTCGGTGCGACCTTGTTAAAACCGAGTTTCAGATCGTCGTAAGGGCCGACCCATTCGGCGGCATCGATCGTGCCTTTTTCAAGCGCCTGGTAAATCTCGCCGCCCGGAATATTTTGCGGCACGCCGCCGATGCGCTCCAGCACCTTGCCGCCAAAACCACCGATCCGCATTTTCAGGCCCTTGATGTCGGCCAGCGACTTGATCTCTTTGCGATACCAGCCGCCCATTTGTGCGCCGGTGTTGCCGCCGGGGAAGTTGATGATGTTGAACTTGGCATAGAACTCGCGCATCAGTTTCAGGCCGTTGCCTTCATACATCCAGGCGGTCATCTGGCGGCTGTTCAGGCCGAAAGGAATGGCACAGCCCAAAGCAAAAGTGTCGTCTTTGCCGAAGAAGTAGTACGGGGCGGTGTGACACATCTCCACCGAACCCTGCTGAACGCCATCGACGACGCCGAAAGCGGGCATCAATTCGCCGGCCGCATGCACCGAAATCTCGAACTTGCCGCCGGTCATATTTTTGACTGCCTTGGCGAACACATCGGCTGCACCGTGGATGGTGTCCAGCGACTTCGGAAAACTGGAAGCCAGGCGCCAGCGAATGGTCGCCTGGGCATGAACGGCTGGGGCGATGCCTGCAGCCAACACACCGGCAAGTCCGGCATTTTTAATGATTGAACGACGATCCATCGACGGGCTCCTGTCAGTAGCAAATAAAGCGGGTTGGGAAAAACGACCTGATCGAAACGATGGTTGAAAACTGTAAGCAACAGTCTGTAACGATTCGATCCGCCTGCAGCATTCTGTCAGCTTATCGCCCTGGGAAGCCCCGGTTTATACCCGTAGAGATCAAAAAAAACCGCCAGTAGCGGCGGGTTTTTATCAAGGCATTTCCAGCCTGATCTGCATGGTTAATGTGGTCTGGGTCTCTGCCAGCTGACACGCTGGCTCGCCCTCAGGCCACAGACTTGAGCACGACCTTGCCACAGTTGTCTCTATTGAGCAACGCACCAAAGCGCCTGCCAATAGCCGCCTCAATGCCGACAGCATCCAGACCCTGCAGAGCCAGCAGTTTGGCCGGATCGCCATGTTCGATAAATTCGTCACCCAGTCCGAGTTGCAGCACCGGTTTGGCGATACCTGCCGCATACAGCGCCTCAGTCACGGCACTGCCGGCGCCGCCCATGATGGCACCTTCTTCCAGCGTGACCAGCGCATCATGCGTGGTCGCCACCCGCCGCAGCAGTTCCAGGTCCATTGGTTTTGCCCAGCGCATGTTGACGACCGTGCAGCCGAGTTTTTCAGCCGCCTGCAGCGCCGGGTAAAGCAAGGTGCCAAAAGCCAGAATTGCGATGCCGCTCCCCTGACGGCGAATCTCGCCTTTGCCAAAGGGCAATGACTGCAACCCGGCCTCAATGGAAACGGCTGCGCCGGCTCCGCGCGGATAGCGCACCGCCACTGGGTGGCTTTGCTCGAACGCCGATGTCAACAGCTTGCGGCACTCGTTCTCGTCGGCCGGGCAGGCAATGCTCATGTTGGGAATGCAGCGCAAGTACGCAACGTCGTAAGCACCCGCATGTGTCGCTCCGTCGGCACCGACCAGGCCGGCCCGGTCGAGTGCAAAAACAACCGGTAGATTTTGCAGCGCCACATCATGAATCAGCTGGTCATAGCCGCGCTGAAGAAATGTCGAATAGATCGCCACCACCGGTTTCAGCCCTTCGCAGGCCATGCCGGCGGCAAAAGTGACGGCATGCTGCTCGGCAATGCCAACGTCGTGGTAACGATCAGGAAAGCGCCTGTGAAACTCCACCATGCCCGAGCCCTCCCGCATCGCCGGCGTGATGCCCACTAGGCGTTTGTCCTGCTCGGCCATGTCGCACAGCCAGTGGCCGAAAACCTGCGTGAAGGTCTGCCTGGCCGGCACGGTTGATTTTTGCAGCCCCATGGCGGGGTCGAATTTACCGGGGCCGTGATAAGCAATCGGGTCGGCCTCAGCCAACTTGTAACCCTGGCCTTTCTTGGTGACAACATGCAAAAACTGCGGGCCTTTCAGGTGCCTGATGTTTTCAAGCGTCGGTATCAGCGACTCCAGATCGTGCCCGTCAATCGGACCAATGTAGTTAAAGCCAAAGTTTTCAAACAGCGTGGCCGGCACCACCATGCCCTTGGCATGCGATTCCAGCCGTTTGGCAAGTTCAAGCAACGGCGGCGCGACGCGAAGCACCTGCTTGCCCACATTTTTGGCAGACGCATAAAAGCGTCCGCTCATCAATTGAGCCAGGTAACGATTCAGCGCGCCGACCGGCGGGCTGATGCTCATATCGTTGTCGTTGAGGATAACCAGCAGCTTGCAGTCGTCATGCACGCCGGCGTTGTTCAGCGCCTCAAAGGCCATGCCAGCACTCATGGCACCGTCACCAATGATGGCCACAGCATGCCGGTCTTCACCTTTTTGGCGTGCTGCCAGCGCCATGCCCAGCGCTGCAGAAATCGAGGTGGACGAATGCGCGGTGCCGAAAGTGTCGTACTCACTCTCGTCGCGGCGCGGAAAGCCCGACAAGCCACCAAGCTGGCGCAGGCTGCCCATGCGCTCGCGCCGGCCGGTCAAAATTTTGTGTGGATAGGTCTGGTGACCCACATCCCACACCAGCCGGTCGTCGGGCGTTTGAAAAACGTAATGCAGCGCCACGGTGAGTTCCACCGTGCCGAGGTTCGAACTGAGGTGCCCTCCGGTTTTGGAGACCGTGTCGAGCAGATAGGCACGCAGCTCTCCGGCCAGCGCTTTGAGCTGCGCGCGGGGCAGCTTACGCAAATCTGCGGGGCTGTTGATGGTTTCTAGCAAGTTGTACATCGTGGGGTCATTGTGAGGGCAGGAACAAAGGCGCGTTCAACGTCGGCGATTGACCAGCATGTCAGCCAGAGCGCGCAGCGCAGCGGTGTTTTGAAGCCCGCCCGCTTCGAGTTGGGCGAGGCTGGCCAGTGCTCGCGCCAGCAGCTGCTGGGCATAGTTTTCCGAGGCTTGCAGCCCCATCAAGGACACAAACGTGGGTTTTTGCGCGGCCGCATCCTTGCCAGCCGTTTTGCCCAAAGTGGCCGAATCAGCCGTCACGTCGAGAATGTCGTCAACCACCTGAAAGGCCAGACCGACCGCAGCGCCGTAGTCGCGCAGCGCCGCCTGAATCGCCAGTGACGGGCTGCCGCAGCTGGCACCCATCATGACGCTGGCCTGCAACAAGGCGCCGGTCTTCAGGCGGTGCATGTCGTGCAGCTGCGCCGACGTCAGTGGCGTGCCGACGCTGGCCAAATCAATGGCTTGACCACCTGCCATGCCCTGGAAACCTGCGGCCTGCGCCAGCATGCGGCACAGCCGGGCCTGGATGGCCGCATCGACGGAGCCGTCCTCAGGCGTCAGCAATTCAAACGCCAGCGCCTGCAGCGCGTCGCCGGCCAGCAGAGCCTGCGCCTCGCCAAACCTCACATGAACCGTGGGCTTGCCACGGCGCAGCACGTCGTTGTCCATGCACGGCATGTCGTCGTGGACCAGCGAATAGGCATGAATCAATTCGACTGCACATGCCGCACGCAGCGCCGCGTCTGGATTGCCGTTGACAGCCTCGCAGGTCGCCAGCACCAGCAGCGGGCGCAGGCGCTTGCCGCCGTCCAGCACGGCGTAGCGCATGGCATCTCCCAGGCCAGCGGGCGCAGGCGCGTCCGTCGGGCAGGCAACCCAGCGCGACAAGCCGCGTTCAACCTGGCCCTGCTGCCGTGCGCTCCAGTCAGGCAAAACAAACAATGGCAATTTTTCAGGCGCGTTCAATCGGTGTTACCTGTTGTCTCAATTGGCTGGAATAGAGGGGCTCAGGCCGAAGCCCAGGGCTTGAGTTCGGTGCCGTCAAGTACTTTGATCTGGGTTTCAACAGCTTCAAGCCGTCCCTTGCAAAAAGCCAGCAACTGCGCACCACGCTGGTAGCCTGTCAGCAGCTGGTCGAGCGGCAGCTGGCCCGACTCGAGGCTGACGACCAACGCTTCCAGCTCCTGCAGCGCGGCCTCGTAGGTGGCGGGCAATGCCGGATCGTCGCGGGTGTCGCTTGCGCCAGGGGCCGGAGATTTGGTTGGAGAAGTGCTTTTTGCCATGTTTCAAAAAATTGCCCTGATTTTAGGCGCTTGCAGGGTCAAGCCGGGGTCAGGGATTTTCTGCGTTCCACGTATGAAAAACACCCTCTTCCGTTGCGGCTTGAAGCGGCTCAGGCCGCCAGCCGCCACAGGTAGAATTGAGCGGTTCTTTGCCGCCTCTCCACGCTTCTCCAGGCCTCTAAAAAATCCCGAGAGCCGAAAAATTCCGCCGGGTCATCGAGTCGTTGGGTGCCACCCGAACTTTTGCCACCCGATTTGCCACCGCACCTGCGCCCAGGCGCCCGCGCAGCGGCCTGTTCACGGAAAACCGCATGTCTGATCTCAGCCTTCGCCTGTTGCAGGCCACCAGCCAGCTTCCCATTTCCAGCTATTTCGATGCCAGCCTGCATCAGCGCGAGCAGCAAAAACTGTTTGCCAACGGCCCACGCTACCTCGGCCATGAGCTGGCCGTGCCGCATTTGGGCGACTACTACGCCCTGCCCCACGAAGGTGAAGGCCGGGCACTGGTTCGCAACAGCGCTGGCATCGAGCTGATCTCCAACGTCTGCCGGCATCGCCAGTCCACCATGCTGCAGGGCCGGGGCTCGCTTGGCAGCCGGCCCGACAGCAACATCGTCTGCCCGCTGCACCGCTGGACCTACAACACCTCGGGCGAGCTGATCGGTGCGCCGCACTTCGAAATCGACCCCTGCCTGAACCTCAACCGCTACCAGACCACGACCTGGAACGGGCTGGTCTTTGAGGCCAATGGACGCGACGTGACCGGCGACATGGCGCCCCTCAGGGCGGCGTCGGGTGCGCAAGGGCTCATGGCCGACCTCGATTTTTCGGGTTACCAGCTTGACAAGGTGCATCTGCACGAATGCAGCTACAACTGGAAAACCTTCATTGAGGTCTACCTGGAGGACTACCACGTCGGCCCCTTCCACCCCGGCCTGGGCAGTTTTGTCACCACGCACGATCTGCTGTGGGAACTGTCACCGCACTATTCGGTGCAGACAGTCGGCGTGTCCGACAAGCTCGGCAAGCCCGGCACTGACACTTATAAAAAGTGGCACGACGTGGTGCTGCAGTACCGCAAGGGCGTGCCGCCCAAGTACGGCGCCATCTGGCTGACCTACTACCCCAACGTAATGGTCGAGTGGTACCCGCATGTGCTGGTGGTCAGCACACTGCACCCGCAGGGACCCGACAAGACCTTGAATGTGGTGGAATTTTTCTACCCTGAAGAAATTTGTGCTTTCGAGCGTGAATTCATCGAAGCGCAGCAGGCCGCCTACATGGAGACCTGCGTTGAAGACGATGAGATTGCGCTGCGCATGGACGCCGGGCGCAAGGCGCTGCTGCAGCGCGGCGACAACGAGTTTGGCCCCTACCAAAGCCCGATGGAAGACGGCATGCAGCATTTTCACGAGTGGTACCGCCGTGAAATGGGCGCCAGCAAAACCACCCAGATGATTTGATCGGACCTTTCATTTGCTATTATTTTAATAGCGTCTTGTGCATATATGACGTGGGCTAGAGGTCAGTTCTTCTTATAAGTGAAGGCTGAAATCGCATGCAGACGCGCTATAAAATCGCAACATTTTGTGACCGGGATGGCCCGGCCGGGCGGATCATCAACAGCGCCATCGCGGCCTAGTTGCTGCTAATACGCGCGGCGCCCACCGCACCGGCTGGCGAACATCAAAACCCCGCCAGAAAATATTTTCTTGACGCGCAAAATGACGTTTTCATCCCACGCACGCCATTGCCAGAAAGAGCCAAATCATGACTTCCAACATCCTTGTTTCCGCCGCAGACTTGCTCGCCCTGGTAGCCAGCAAACAGCCGCTGCGCATTTTTGACTGCAGTTTCGATTTGATGCGGCCCAGCGCCGGCCATGCGGACTACCTATCGGTGCACATTCCCGGCGCGGTGTATGCCGATCTGGACAAATCACTGAGCGCCAGACACGGCGTTCCCGGCGCGCATGGGGTGATCACGGCCAGTGGCGCAGACGCTCCGGCTTCGGGCGGCCGGCATCCGCTGCCCAACCGCGAAAAATTTGCGATCTGGCTTTCAAGCGTCGGCTTCGGCAACGACATGCAGGCTGTGGTCTACGACCGCAACGGCGGCAATTACTGTGGCCGCTTGTGGTGGATGCTGAAATGGTGCGGTCACCGGAGCGTAGCCGTACTTGATGGCGGCTTGCAGGCCTGGCGGGCGGCCGGCGGTTCTGTCAACAGCGGCGAGCAACCGGAGCACTTTCAATCTGGCTTCACGCTGGGTCAAGAACTGGTGCGACTGGTTGATGCGAATGAGGTCATGGCCGGGCTAGGGCGCCAGAGCCTCATTGACGCGCGAGGCGCCCCGCGTTTCCGGGGCGAGGTCGAGCCGCTTGACCCGGTCGCAGGGCATATTCCTGGCGCGCTGAATCGCCCGTTCACGGAAAACCTCGGCCCCGACGGAAAATTCAAGCCAGCGCCGCAGCTGAAAGCGGAATTTGAAGCGCTACTGGGTCACCGCGACCCGGCAACCGTGGTGCATCATTGTGGCAGCGGCGTCAGCGCCTTGCCCAATCTCATCGCCATGGAGATTGCGGGTCTGACAGGCTCGGCAGGAGGCGCGCTGTATGCCGGCAGCTGGAGCGACTGGTGCAGCGACCGGGAGCGGCCAACTGCCAGAAGTTGACATCGAAGACACAATCTACTCTGACTGCAGTTGGAAGTGCGAATAGAGCGGATTTGGGGCGCGCCTGACTAGGCGTCTAGCCACAAACAAACAAATTATTTACTGGAAGCTGCCGCAGGCGGAATCGTGCTGTCGGAGCCCATGCCAGACGCGGCGCCAGTCGGAGGCATTGCCGTGCCGGAAGAACCCGAACTGCCACTGGAGCCGCTGCTGGAACCGCTACCAGAAGGCATGCTGGAGCCCGACGGCGGTGTCGATGGCGTGGTGGACGGGCTGGTCGATGGTGGGCTCATGGGAGCGGGTTTGACCGAGTCATCCACTTTCTTGCCACAGGCACCAAGCGCCAGCAGCGCCGAAAGCGCAACAGTTGTGACAACAGGCTTGAAGTGAACCGAATTCATGGGGGATTCCTTTTAACGGTGAATGAATAATGGCCGGAAGAGACTTGGCTCATTCGCTAATTTACTTAAATTGGCGTTTCCATCCGATGAGACATCGGCTAACCGCCCTGTAGGCGATTAACGACGGCCTGAGCGTCAAAATTACATAGGCGCCGGGGTCGGCTGGATTTCGCCGGGCTCTGGCGGCGTGGATATCGGCTGTACCGGCTCTGGCGGAGGAACGTTGGGATTGGTAGCCATTTAATTTAACCTGCAGATATCAAAACAGCGGCAACGGCAAGTCGCTGGTCGCCAACGCAGACGCTGCAGCGAAGGTGAAAAAAACAGAGCCTGCAAAAGACACATACGCCACCCCCGCAGACGGGCGTTTGTCAAACGAGAACGTGTCGTCACGCGGACCACACGAAGGATTGTTGGCGTAGCGGTTCATGATGATGGAATGCCGTTGGCTGGTGGCTGCACTGGGCGGTATCAGCTTGGTATCAGCTTGGTTGGCTTTTAACAAGATTGACCTTATGGCTTTATGGTCTCGCGCTAAGGAGCACCGCACCATCAGCCGCAGCGCAGTTCTGATGTAATTTCTATCTGACA
>JANPFZ010000490.1:0-11434 GCA_031423655.1 Polaromonas sp. | reverse complement strand
TAAAATTATCGGAAATCCGAGAGATTTGAGATAGATAGAGAAATAGAGGAATCAAGCCATGTCATCAACAGCCCACGCGGCCACCCCTTACTACTACATTCCCAACCCGTCACGGCATCCTGTCATGGCGTCCATCGGCCTGCTTTTTGTGGTTCTTGGTGCCAGCCAGTGGATCAACGGTCATGACTGGGGCAAGTGGTCGCTGGCCTTCGGCATGCTGTGGTGGCTGGGTACGCTGTTCCAATGGTTCCGCCAGTCGATCGCTGAAAGCGAAGGCGGTCTTTACGGCCACAAGGTTGACCTTTCTTTCCGGTGGAGCATGAGTTGGTTCATCTTTTCCGAAGTGATGTTTTTTGGCGCGATTTTCACTGCACTGTGGTGGGCCCGAGCGCATTCGGTGCCTGCGCTGGGCAGCCTGGAAAATGCATTGCTGTGGCCCGACTTCAAGGCCGTATGGCCCAGCATAGCTGCCGGCGTGACCGCATCACCAGCCGACATCATCGAGCCTTTCACCACGATGACACCGTTCTGGCTGCCGACCATCAATACCGCGCTGCTGCTCAGCTCTGGCGTCACGCTGACGATTGCGCACCACGCGCTGCGTGAAAACCACCGTGGCCGCACCATCGCTTTCATGTGGATGACGGTGGTACTCGGCCTGGTGTTTCTGGGTGTGCAAGGCTACGAATATGCCCACGCCTATTCAGACCTCAACCTGAAGCTGACCTCCGGCGTGTACGGTTCAACCTTTTACATGCTGACCGGTTTCCACGGTTTCCATGTCTTTGTTGGCATGCTGATGCTGCTGTTCATCACGCTGCGCCTGCAAAAAGGCCACTTCACCGCCGACAAACATTTCGGTTTCGAAGGTGCGGCCTGGTATTGGCACTTTGTCGATGTGGTGTGGCTGGGTCTGTATATTCTGGTGTACTGGCTCTAAACACCAACGACAGCCGTTTTCCTCCAGAGCCTAAAGGCCGCTTGATGCGGCCTTTGTCATTTTTTCACCCTTAACTATTCCCCGGAATTCCCGTCGGCTGAATGTAGCCCAGCTTCCACGCAATCAAAATGCAGACAAACAGCACAATCGAAAACCCGACGCGAAACGCCAGCGCGCGCGCCATGTTGCTGGTTTTGCGTTTGCCGTCGGCGCCGTCTTTCATCATGAAAAAAAGCGCCGAGCCCAGGCTGGCAAGAATGGCGATGAACGCCAGAGCAACGAGATAGGTCATGAGCCGGATTATCTCTGCATGAAAAGCACCTTGCGTTCGCTCCGGTTCTGGCTGCTCACGTTCGCTGCGCTGGTTGTGGCCGTCAGCACTTTTTCGCTGGGCCAGTGGCAACTGCGCCGCGCCAACCAGAAGGAAACGCTGCAGGCCGCAGTTGAAGCACAAAAAGTGCTTCCAGCCCTTGACAATAATGCGTTTGCAGCTACTAAAAGCATAGCAGACCAGATGCACAGAGCGGTGACGATTCAGGGCCAATGGCAAGCCAGGCACACGGTGTATCTCGACAACCGCCCGATGAGTGGCAAGACCGGGTTCTGGGTGCTCACGCCGCTGAGCCTGCAAGATACAGGTCAGGTGATTCTGGTGCGTCGTGGCTGGGCGCCGCGCAATTTCAACGACCGTGCGCTATTGCCCGACGTGCAAACGCCCGCCGGTGTGGTCACCGTCACCGGGCGCATTGCCCCGCCCCCGTCCAAGCTATACGAGTTCAGGGGCGTGGACAGTGGCCGACTCCGGCAAAATATCGACGTGGAGGCTTTTCGGCTCGAGACCGGTTTGCCGCTGCTTGAGGTGTCCCTGTTGCAGACCGGTGGGCCCAGCGAAGGTTTGCTGCGCGACTGGGCTGCGCCCAATCTGGGCGTTGACAAGCACTATGGTTATGCCTTCCAGTGGTTTGGCCTGTTTGCGCTGGTAGTCGGTCTGTATGGCTGGTTCCAGGTCATCGTTCCCTTGGGAAAAAAGTTCAGCAATTGAGCGGGTCAATCGCGCTCGACTTCGTCTGCGTCTGGGTCCACGTCTTCGTCTTCGTCACCGGAAAAGTAAAGCCTCTAACCTCCACGCTTGCAGCCATCACCGTGACCAACAAAATTCCAGAATCTTTCGCCGCCCTGCAAGACCAGCCGGTCAGCTTCACCGTACACGCCATGCCCGTACCCGATGCCTCTGCGCCAGCCGGGCGCAACACCGTCGCGGGCCGCTGGAAAATGCTGGTCGTGCTGCTGGTGTGCGTGTCCCCCATCGTCGCGTCATATTTCGCCTACTACGTGATCCGGCCCGACGGCCGCCGAAACTTCGGAGAGTTGATTGACCCGCAGCGGCCCCTGCCTGCGATCAGCAGTCGCACGCTCGACGGCCAGACAGTGCAACTCCCTTCGCTTAAAGGTCAGTGGCTGCTGATGACTGTGTCTGGCGGCGCCTGCGATGCGAGTTGCGAAAAGAACCTGTACTTTCAGCGCCAGATGCGCGAAGCGCTCGGTAAAGAGATGGGTCGCGTTGACCGCGTCTGGCTGATCACTGATGACGCCGCCGTCGCCCCCGGCCTGCTGCCAGCCCTGAAAGGCGCCACCGTGCTGCGCGTCGAGGCAGCCGCGCTGGCGCAGTGGCTGCAGCCCGACAAAGGCAGGAATCTGCAAAACCATTTGTATGTGGTTGACCCCGTCGGCAACTGGATGATGCGTTTCCCGGCCGACCTGGACGCTGCTTCTGCCGCCAAAGCCAAGCGAGACCTTGATCGCCTCCTGCGCGCTGCTGGTGGTTGGGACACCGAAGGAAGATGAGTATGCCCCCACGTTCGTTCGCTTCGCGTAACTCCCTGCCCCTCGGGGGGGCCGCTGCGCCTGCGGTCTGGCAAAGCCGGTCCCGCGGCCCCTGCTTGCATGGGACCACATTGCGTTTGACGACAGTCTGCTGTTTTTAATCATGGCCGAGCAAAACCTGTTCGACCTGACGCCGGCCCTCAGCCTGATGCTGATGGGCCTCGCCATTGCGATCGGCCCGTTGGCCTGGGTCTGGGTGCGCAACAAGCACGCACCCGCGGCGCAGCGCCTTCGGGTGCTGACTTTCGTGACACTGTTTTTGACGTTCGACCTGGTCGTGTTCGGTGCATTCACCCGCCTGACGGATTCCGGCCTGGGCTGCCCCGACTGGCCGGGTTGCTACGGCAGCGCCAGCCCGCTCGGTGCGCGGGTGCAGATTGATGCCGCGCAAAGTGCCATGCCCACCGGCCCGGTCACGCACCCGAAGGCGTGGATCGAGATGATCCACCGTTACCTGGCCACTGGCGTGGGCGTGTTGATCCTGACGCTGGCGCTGGCTTCGTGGGTCGCGCGCTGGTCGGCGAAGACCACCGGCAGCCTGCTTGGCGGCCAGCGCGCCACGCGCTTTCGGGAACGTGCGGGGCACATTTCGCCCTGGTGGCCGGCGTTCACGCTGTTGTGGGTGTGCCTGCAAGGCGCGTTTGGCGCGCTCACGGTGACGATGAAGCTGTTTCCGGCGATTGTTACGCTGCATCTGCTCGGTGGCCTGGTGCTGCTCGCGCTGCTGCGGGCGCAAGCTGGTTTTTACGCCCAGGCCGAGGCACGGGCCAAGGGCTTGTTGCGCTCAAAATTCATCAATCCCACGACCTGGCGCCTGCTGGTGGCCTCGTTCGTGCTGCTTTGGCTGCAGATCGCGCTCGGCGGTTGGGTCAGCACCAACTACGCCGTGCTGGCGTGTACCGATTTCCCGGCCTGCCAGGGGTCGATGTGGCCTGCCATGGATTTTCCGCAGGGCTTCACGCTCTGGCGTGAACTGGGCGCAAGCGGCGACGGCGCCAATCTCTCTTTTCAGGCCCTGACCGCCATTCACTATGCGCACCGAATCGGTTCCTACGTGGTTTTCGCTGTGCTGGCGGTGCTCGCCATCGCGCTTAACTGGCAGGCGACCTTTCGCGCCGAATCGCGCTGGCTGGCAGGCTTGCTGGCGGTGCAGGTCGCAACCGGCCTGGGCAACGTGCTGCTGGGCTGGCCGCTGGTGGCGGCGGTTTTGCACACGGCGGGCGCGGCTGGCCTGGTGGTGCTGCTCACCGGCGTTTTAATTTCAGCCACGGTCGTCGCCCGTGAGCAAGCCGCAGGCCGTCGGGCGGCCGAGGGATCACCCGCATGAGCCTCGACACCTCGACCGCGGCGGCGGTTCCCGCTTTGGTTGCGCCGTCACGCTTCGCGCAGTTTTACGCGCTGACCAAGCCGCGCGTAGTGCAGCTGATCGTGTTCTGCGCGTTGATCGGCATGGTGCTGGCCGTGCCCGGTGTGCCGACTTGGGCTGAAATCAGACTCGCATTCATCGCTTGTGTTGGCATCTGGCTGGTGGCCGGTGCTGCCGCAGCGTTCAACTGCCTGGTCGAACAACAAATCGACGCGAAAATGCGCCGCACCGCGTGGCGCGCCACGGCGCGGGGCGAGCTCAGCAACGTGCTCACGCTGGCGTTTTCCTGCGGGCTCTGCGCCGCGGGCTCGCTGATCTTGTATGTGTGGGTGAACCCGCTCACCATGTGGCTGACGTTTGCCACCTTCGTTGGTTACGCGGTCATCTACACCGTGATCCTGAAGCCGCGCACGCCGCAAAATATCGTCATCGGCGGCGCCTCGGGCGCCATGCCGCCGGTGCTCGGCTGGGCCGCAATGACCGGCAGCGTCGGCCCCGAGGCATTGATTTTGTTTTTGATCATCTTTCTCTGGACACCACCGCATTTCTGGGCGCTGGCGCTGTACCGCGTCGAAGACTATCGCAAGGCCGGCCTGCCGATGCTGCCCGTCACGCATGGCAACGAGTTCACGCGGCTGCAGATATTTTTGTACACCCTGGTGCTGTTTGCCGCCTGCATGATGCCCTTCGTGTTCGGCATGAGCGGCTACCTTTATCTGGCCGCTGCAATCGTGCTTTCCATCGGTTTCACCGGCTACGGCTGGGTGCTCTGGCGCCATTATTCTGACGCGCTGGCGCGCAAGACCTTCCGTTTTTCACTGATCCACCTGTCGGCGCTTTTTGCCGCCATGCTGGTGGACCATTACCTGTTCTGGGGCTGGGCATGACAACGCATTCGACTCGCCGAAGCGCTATTAAATTAGTAGCTACTTGCGCACTATTTTCGGGGGCTGCAGGCATGTTGGTTGCCTGCTCTGCGGAAAAACCGCAGTTCAGGAGCATCGACCTGACCGGCGCCGACTACGCCAAAGGCTTTGCACTGAGCGACCAAAACGGCAAGCCGCGGACGCTGCAAGAGTTCGCCGGCAAGGTCGTCGTGGTTTTCTTCGGCTTCACCCAGTGCCCCGATGTGTGTCCGACCTCAATGGCTGAATTGGCCGAGGTCAAAAAGCTGCTTGGCCTAGATGCCGACAAGCTGCAGGGGGTCTTCATCACGGTTGACCCCGAGCGCGACACGCCCGACGTGCTCAAAGCCTACATGGCCAACTTCGATCCGACTTTTATCGCCCTGCGGCCCACAATGGCCGAGCTGCCCGACTTCGCGAAAAGCTACAAGGTGTTCTACAAAAAAGTCGAGGGTAGAACGGCCAGCAGTTACAGCATCGATCATTCGGCCGGCAGTTATGTGTATGACGCGAAGGGGCAAATTCGGCTGTACAACCGCTATGGCAGCGGCGCGGAAGTGCTGGCTTCGGACATCAAGCTGTTGATGAAAAACACCTGATTCCATCTCCAGATCAACTGTGCACTTTGTAGTCCTCGCTGGCCGTACGTCTGTACTGTCGTCGCTTCGCCTTCGCGTTCACAATTGATCTGGAAATGGCATAACGCCCACGTTCCTTGCATAAAAGTAAACGTCCGACCAGTACCGTCTTGCGGGGCTGAACGGGCCGGGTAAAGATCGCGTCCACCATGAAAATCGCGGACGCCAGAAATAGAGTGCCGATCGCGGCGCCGGAAACCAAAAGAGCGCGGCGCACCTATCCGCGCCAGTTCAAGAGTGAGGTCGTTGCGCAATGCCTGGCGGCGGGTGCGTCGGTTTCGGCTATCGCGCTCAACCACGGCATCAACGCCAACGTGATTCGCAAGTGGCTTCCACGGCGTAGGCCGCAGGGCTCGGGATCGTTGACGACGATGGTGCCGGTCACGATCGAATCCGCGCCAGCGGTTCCGACATCTGGGCGTGGAACGCCTGCCCCACGAGGAGCGACACGCCTACCCATCGAGCTGATCCTGGCCGGAGCCACTGTGCGCTTGCCGGCCGGATTCGATCCTCAAGAGCCGCGCAGCGTCGTGCAAATCCTGGCCGCGCTGAGATGATCGGCCTGCCCGCGGGAACACGGGTGTGGCTGGCGGCGGGAATGACCGACATGCGCAAGGGATTCGACGGCCTGGCCGGCCTGGCCCAAACCGCGTTGACCCAAGATCCGTTCTCGGGCCACGTGTTCGTCTTCCGTGGCAAGCGCGGCGACATCATCAAGCTGCTGTGGTGGGACGGCCAGGGCCTGTGCCTGTTTGCCAAGCGACTGGAGAAGGGCCGCTTCGTCTGGCCAAACGCCGACAGCGGCGCAGTGTCATTGACCCCGGCGCAGCTGTCCATGCTGCTCGAAGGCATCGACTGGAGAATGCCAACGCGCACCTGGCAGCCACACGCTGCCGTGTAGAAGAACGCTGCCATTGGTTGACAGGACATCTCCTGTTGCGAGGGCTCAGCATGGCTTGCACAGTCATGCTCATGACATCCGAGGAACTGCTTGCCAGCCACGCCGCACTCAGCGACGACGTGCAGCGCACGCAGGAGTCATTGAAGATTGCTTTGCTGACCATCGACAAACTGAAGGTCGAGTTAGCCTACCTGCGGCGGATGAAATACGGCCGCTCCAGTGAACAGCTGGAACACGCGCAACTTGACCTTGAGGGTGGGCAGCTCGCACTGCCTGCAGATGTTCCTCGAGATAATCAACAAGACAAGTCGAACGTCACCTCCATCGAGGACGGGCGCAAGAAACGCAAGGCAAAGCAGCGTCTCGGACTGCGCGAGCTGCCGGAACACCTGCCGCGCCGCACCGTGGTGCACACGGCGCAGGGCGGCTGCACCTGTGCGGCCTGCGGCAGCGGTTTGCGCGAGATCGGCCAGGACGTCTCGGAGGTGTTGGACTACGAGCCCGGCAGCTTCCACGTCGTGCGCCACGTTCGACCGAAGCTGGCCTGTGGCGGGTGCAGCACGATCACGCAGGCACCGGCGCCGAGCCGCCCGATCGCACGCGCAATGGCCGGTGCCGGAATGCTCTCCCATGTGTTGGTGAGCAAATACGCAGATCACACGCCCCTGTACCGGCAGTGCCAGATCTACGCACGAGAAGGCGTTGAGCTGCAACGCTCGACCCTCACCGACTGGGTTGCTCAGGCGGCCGGCTTGCTGACCCCGCTGGCCGATGCCATTGGACGTTACGTGTTGCGCGGCGAGAAGGTGCACGGCGACGACACGCCGATCCGCGCTCTGGGTGGGCGTGGCAGCAAGGCCCACACGGGCCGGCTGTGGGTTTATGTTCGCGACGACCGGCCCAGCGGTGACAAGGCAGCTCCTGCCGTCTGGTTCCAATACTCGGCTGATCGCAAGGGCGAGCATCCTGCAAGGCATCTGAAGCACTTCCGCGGCGTCTTGCAGGCCGACGCGTTCGCTGGCTATAACCAGCTGTATGAGGACGGCCAGATCGTGGAGGCTGCATGCTGGAGCCATGCGCGCCGAAAGATGTGGGACATCCACGAGCGGCAGCACAAGCTTGCTGGAACGCTAGCGCACCGCGCCTTGGAGCGCATCGCCAACATCTTCAAGGTGGAAGCGCAGATCAGCGGCAAGCCGCCTGACGAACGAATGCGGATTCGCCAGCGGCAGACAGGCCCGGTGCTCGATGAACTGAAGGCCTGGTTGAACGCAACCCTGGCGCAGGTCTCGGCCAAGTCGCCGATGGCCCTGGCCATCGGGTATTCGTTGAGCAATTGGACGGCGCTGGCACGGTTCGTTGACGACGGCCGCATCGAGGCGCACAACAATGCGGCGGAGCGCGCGCTGCGCGCAGTGGCGATTGGCCGGAAAAATTACCTCCACCTGGGCTCAGATGGCGGTGGCCAAAGTGCGGCGGTGATCTATACCTTGCTTGGCACGGCCAGGCTCAACGGGATCAACCCCCAGCTGTACCTGCGCTATGTACTGGAGCGCATCGCGGATCATCCGATCAACCGCATCGACGAGCTGTTGCCCTGGGCGGTGGCGCCGCAGTTGCACAGCGCCTGGCAAGGCGAGCGGGCAAGAGCCGCCTGAACGTGGGTTGCTGCTGCCTGGCGGCATCGAGTTCGCTACAGTGGCGGTCATGAGAAAGGCATCAGCCCCGAAGCGGGGCGCATCGACACAGGCCTACCAACTCTACGTCGAACTCGAATGGGTGAGCCCGAAAGTGTGGCGGCGCTTCCTGGTTCCGACCACGATCGAGCTGCCACTGTTGCACGTCGTTCTTCTCTGGGGCACCGGCTGGGAGGGAGGACACCTACATGAATTCGTCTTCCCGGCCGCGAACTACGCCCCCAGCGAGCCAGGCGGAGATCTGCCCGAGGGTGTGCGCAACGAGAAACGCGTGACGCTCAAGGCTGCATTGGGGACGCACAAAAGCTTCCTGTACGTCTACGACTACGGCGACAACTGGCAACACAAGGTGAAGGTCGAGAAGATCGTGGACTTGGACGCACCGCTGTCAGCGCCCACCTGTTTGGCCGGCGAAAATGCGTGCCCGCCCGAAGACGTCGGCGGCGCGCCGGGCTATGAGCAATTCCTCGCCGCACTCGCCGACCCGAAAGATCCCGAACACGAAAACATGAAGGAGTGGATCGGCGGCGACTTCGACCCGGCGGCCTTCGACGTCGACGAAGTCAATCGACGACTGAGCCCGTCCGAGTACTGATCGTCAAGAACGGTACTCGTCGGACTATTACGCATAAAAAAGGCCCGGAACGCGTGAGCATTGCGGGCCTTTTTTGCGGGGCAAATCAGCTCAAGCGTATTCGGCCAGCACTTTCTTCATTTTCTTCATGGCTGCCACCTCAATCTGGCGAATGCGTTCGGCGCTGACGCCGTACACA
This sequence comes from Polaromonas sp., assembly GCA_031423655.1. GTDB lineage: Bacteria > Pseudomonadota > Gammaproteobacteria > Burkholderiales > Burkholderiaceae_C > Polaromonas. The sequence continues at coordinate 2,330 of JANPFZ010000490.1, read as the reverse complement.
GCTGCCAGGTCGTGAAGCGTCATGCCGCCTGATCCGTCGTCGTTGACCTTCAACCAGCGCTCTTCCACGATGCGGCGCGAGCGCTCGTCCAGCCCCTCAAGCGCGCTGGCAATGCCGTCGCTTGCTAGGCTGTCACGCGCGCGCGATTCCATCAGCGCAGTTGGCTCCTGCGTCGCGTCGGCCAGATAGGCAATCGGGCCGAAGGCATCTTCGCCGTCGTCGCTCGGGCCCGGGTCCAGCAGCACGTCGCCGCCCGACATGCGCTGCTCCATCTCAATGACTTCTTCGCGTTTCACATTCAGTGTTTTGGCCATCGAATTGATCTGGTCGTCAGTCAGCGTGTCGCGGTGTGTCGCCACATCGGCGTCGTCCTTGAAACCCTGCTTCATCGAACGAAGGTTGAAAAACAGTTTGCGCTGCGCTTTGGTCGTGGCAACCTTCACCATGCGCCAGTTTTTCAGGATGTACTCGTGCATTTCGGCCTTGATCCAGTGCATGGCGTAGCTCACCAGCCGCACGCCCTGATCCGGGTCAAAACGCTTCACCGCCTTCATCAGCCCGATGTTGCCTTCCTGAATCAGGTCGCCGTGCGGCAGGCCATAGCCCAGGTATTTGCGCGAAATTGACACCACCAGGCGCAAATGCGACAGCACCAGCTTTCCCGCAGCGTCGAGGTTGTTATTGGCCTTCAAATCTCGCGAAAACTCCTGCTCCTGCTCCAGCGTGAGCATGGGCAAGCGGTTGACGGCGGAGATGTAGGCGTCAAGGTTGCCCAGCGGCGGCACCATCGCCCAAGGATTCACCGCGCCAACACCAGTGGACGCAGGAAGGGGCACCGCCAGCGCGGTAGCCGTCAAACTACGGGGAGAAAGAGCATATGACAAAGCAGAACTCCTTTTTTCTAGGCCTTAATTTTAGCAGTCGCCTTAGGGGACTGCCAATCAAGCGGCCCAATGTCTCGGACAATGCAAGGGCTACTAAGTAATAACCCTTGTGTGTCACTATGACGCTGCAGTCATAGAGTAGTTCAGGCGGCCTGGTTTCGGCTATGTAAAGAAGCCGTCAAATGCTGTCAGGGTTCGTGCCGCCCGCGTCATCTGGAGTGTCATGTCGCTATGTTATTAATAGCTGATTACGCATGTATTACGTGGGATAGAGGCCGATTTGATCTACATAATTTCCTGCTTTACACAGAGTTTTTTGCACTCCCCCTGCGAGAGGACTGGAGTGAGGGCTCCCCGGCTTCGATCCCGCGCCAGCTCAGGCCCCGCGCACTTCCCCAAGCCCTGCTAGAAGCGGCTGAAAAACCGCATCGTCATAGCCCCGAAAAGTGGCCCAGCGCGCATGCGCTTGGGGCGACCGTATCAGCGCATGCACGCCGGCCCGCGCAGCAGCCGCCGCATCGCGGTCAAAGCGGTCACCGATCATCAACGCCCGCACTGGCGTCACCCCGGTCTGGCGAAGAATCGCCAGCAGCCCGGCAGGGTCAGGTTTCAGACGCGCAATGCCGGCATCGGTCGCACACACGACCACGTCAGCCCGCAGCCCCAGCGCCGCCAGCTTGGCCACCGCCGGGTAGTCAGAAAACGCAGCCACCCGCTTGCCCGCTGCCCGCAGACCGGCAAACACCTGCGCCACATGCGGGTAGCGGCATGCCGCCAGCAGCGGCAGCGGTCGCTGCTCCATCCATTCATCCGTCAGCGCCCGCACGGCAGTCGGTGTTTTGCCGTGCCGGCTGCCCGTCTGCGCATACTGCAGCGCCATGAAATCAGAGCCCGCCTGCTCGTCCGTCCGTTCACCCAGCGCCTCACGCACGCGGCGAAAAGTGCGCAGCGTCAGCAGCGTGTCCAGGCTGCGCGTCTGCCAGGTGTAGCCCAGCAGTTGTCGCAACATCCCGAGGCGCAGCTGCCGCTGGTCATACAGCGTGCCGTCCACGTCGAACACGACCAGGTCGATGGTGGACCAGTCGAGTGAGGGTGTTGGCACGGAGGGGATGTCAGTTTTCATCGTGCAAGTGGTGGCGGGCAAAGGCGGAGCGTTGGAAATTTGGGCCCTGACGTCGGTATTTGCGATTTCCGACAACAAACAAGCCTCTAGCCCAAATAATACCTGCATGAACAGCTATGTATTTTGTAGCAGGCTAGGTTTGTAGTTGAATGACCTACCGAGGTACCCACCGCCCATGTACATTACCCTTCCCGCGTCAAAATTAAAAAAAGACTACGAACTTCATCACACGCTGAAGCAGGGTTGCCGGGTTTGTCGCTATTTTTCGGTGAGCAGATTTTTGAAGCGCCACGAGTGGTGGCGCAATTTCTTTCAGGTAAGTT
>JANPFZ010000489.1:0-2101 GCA_031423655.1 Polaromonas sp. | reverse complement strand
GGCAATTCCGGCGCCCCCAGCGGCAATGGCCAACCAGGAGCGCAATGCAAACCGGTGGCCAATAAACACAAGGGCAGCCAAGGCCGTCATGAACGGTCCCAGCGCCAGCGTGATCAGCACGTTGGCCACGGTTGTGAGCGTCAGCGCGACCATGAACGCGGTGAACATCACGCTCCAGCAAACGCCCGAAACCCAGAGCGCTGCGCCGCCGGCGCGAATTTTGGAGAACACCGCCCGCCCCTGAAAAAACGGCAGGATGACCAGAAGCGACACGGTAGTAAAAAAGCTGCGCCAGAACGTAATTTCAAAGCTGCGAGCGGCTTCCAGCTGGCGCGTGAGGACGCCTGCGATGGACCACATGAGCGTGACGAGAACCATTAGGGCGATGGCTCTGGAATGCGTGAGTTTCATAAGCGTTCAGCCGGATCGCATGAGCTGTGCGACTCCAATCCAGCAGGGGCCGCGGAACCGGCTTCGCCGGGCCGCAGGCGCAGCGGCCCCCTCGGGGGGCAGGAAGTTATACGAAGTGAACGACCGTGGGGGCAATTACCTGCCTGCCCGCTTGCGCTCGCTCTCCGTCAGGTGGCGCTTGCGCAGACGAATCGACTTGGGGGTGATCTCGACCAGCTCGTCGTCCTCAATAAACTCCACCGCGTATTCCAGCGTCGCATCAATCGGCGGCGTGATCTTGATCGCATCTTCCTTGCCAGAAACACGAAAGTTGGTCAGCTGCTTGGTGCGCGTGGCGTTCACGACCAGATCGTTGTCACGGCTGTGCATGCCGACAATCATGCCTTCGTATACCGGGTCGTTAGCCTTGACGAACATGCGGCCACGGTCGTCCAGCTTGCCCAGGGCGTAGGTGAATATTTCACCCGCATCCATGGAAATCAGCACGCCGTTTTTTCGGCCACCGATGTCGCCCTTGTGCGCCTCGTAGCTGTCGAAGATGTTGGAAATCAAGCCCGAGCCGCGCGTCAGGTTCAAAAATTCATTGGTAAAGCCGATCAGGCCACGCGCCGGAATTCGGTACTCGAGGCGCACTCGGCCACGGCCGTCCGGGTCCATGCTGTTCAACTCGCCTTTGCGTTCGCCCAAAGCCTGCATCACGCCGCCCTGGTGCTGCTCTTCGATGTCGGCCGTGACAAGCTCGATCGGCTCGTGCTTTTCGCCATTCACTTCTTTCATCACCACTCGCGGCTTGGACACGGCCAGCTCGTAGCCTTCGCGGCGCATGTTTTCAAGCAGGATGGTCAGGTGCAACTCGCCCCGGCCCATAACCTCAAAAATACCTTCTTCGTCAGTTTCCTTGACGCGCAGCGCCACGTTGTGCTGCAGCTCTTTTTGCAAGCGGTCCCAGATCTGCCGACTGGTGACGTACTTGCCTTCACGACCGGCCAGCGGGCTGGTGTTGACGCAGAAGTTCATCGTCAGCGTCGGTTCATCGACCTTGAGCATCGGCAGCGGCATCGGGTTGACCGGGTCGGTGATGGTCACGCCAATACCGATATCGGTCAGGCCGTTGATCAGCACAATTTCGCCGGGACCGGCATCGGTGGTCTGCACGCGTTCCAGGCCCTGGAAGGTCAACACCTGGTTAATGCGGCCTTTGACGGCCTTGCCATCCGGGCCTTCCATCACCACCACGTCCATCATCGGTTTCACGGTGCCCTGGCTGATACGGCCGACGCCAATACGGCCCACAAAGGTCGAAAAATCGAGCGCAGAAATTTGCAGCTGCAGCGGCGCATCCGGGTCACCCTGCTGATGCGGCACATGCTCAAGAATGGTGTTGAACAGGGCCGACATGTCGGGACCCCACTGCTCGTTCGGCGGTCCTTCAACCAGTGATGACCAACCGTTGATACCCGAGGCATACACCACTGGAAAGTCCAGCTGCTCATCGGTGGCGCCAAGCTTGTCAAACAGGTCGAAAGCGGCGTTGACCACATAGTCGGGGCGCGCGCCGGGCTTGTCTACCTTGTTCACCACCAGAATGGGTTTAAGACCCAGGGCCAGTGCCTTCTTGGTCACAAAACGGGTTTGCGGCATCGGGCCTTCCTGCGCGTCAATCAGCAGCACCACGCCGTCGACCATAGAC
>JANPFZ010000488.1:0-4838 GCA_031423655.1 Polaromonas sp. | reverse complement strand
TGGGCCTTCGATCATGATCTGTAGCGCGCTGGCGATGTGGTCGGGCTTGCCATAGTCTGCGTCGAACAGTTTTGACACCGTGAAACCCGTCAATCCGGCCTTGGGTTTTGAGCCACGGCCTGTCGCGCCTTCGTCACGAATCTCGCCGCCGGCGCCGGTCGCGGCTCCCGGGAAAGGCGAGATCGCCGTTGGGTGGTTGTGTGTCTCGACTTTCATCAGGACATGCATCAACTGGTCATCCGACTTACTATATTTTTGATAGCTGCTTGGGCAAGTATTACCTGGGCTAGAAGCTGATTCGGCATCGAAATCAGCGTCTGGACGGGCATGGAAGCGCTGGACCTTCGATCCTTCCATGATTGAGGAATTATCCGAATACGCCACCACCGTGTGCTGCGGGTTCAGCTTCTCGGTGTTGCGGATCATGCCAAACAAACTGATGCCCTGCGGCACGCCATCAATCGTGAATTCAGCGTTGAAGATCTTGTGGCGGCAGTGCTCGCTGTTGGCCTGGGCAAACATCATCAGCTCGACATCGGTCGGGTTGCGCTTCAGTTGCGTGAAGGCGTTGGCCAGATAGTTGATTTCATCAGCGGCCAGTGCCAGGCCAAACTCGGTGTTGGCCCGCTCCAGCGCCGCCTTGCCGCCGTGCAGCACGTCAATGGTTTGCAGCGGCGCCCCCTGCAGTTCTGTGAACAGACCGGCTGCGTGCGTGCGATCAGACATCACGCTTTCGGTCATGCGGTCATGCAGCAGTGCTGCAACGCTCTCCCGTTGGTCTTCGGTCAGGGCGGCTTTGCTGAACAATCCCGACTTCAACACCAGGCTGTATTCGGTGATGCGCTCGATGCGCTTGACGGCCAGGCCGCAGTTGTGTGCGATGTCGGTGGCTTTGGACGCCCAGGGCGACACGGTGCCGAAACGCGGCGTAACGATGAACTGCGCGGCACCCGCCGGGCTGGCGCTACCGCAGGGTTCACCATAAGTCAGCAGCGACTTCAGCTGCTGCATCACGTCATGGGTCGGCGTCTCGACAGTTGCCACCAGATGCACAAAGCGGGCGCTGATACCGGAAATCCGGCTATCGACAGCCTGCAGACGCGGTAACAGCTGCTGTGCGCGAAAGTCGCTGAGGGCGTTGATGCCGTGGGCTTCTCCCTCAAAAGTTGTCAGGTGAAGCGTCACGGGTACGGTAGCCTTGTGGTGAGCGGCCGGCAGCCAGGGTGCCGGCACGATGATGGGAAGACACTTCGGGGTGTTGCATTGCAGGGGAATGCTTGATAATTTTAGCAGTGCGCTTTCAAGGTTTCCCCTCCCTCCAGCGCACCACTTCCGGGCCTCAAGCGGACAATCTCTGGGCCCGGCAATGGCATGGCTGCAGTGGGATAATCGAATCATGAGTACTACCTACAAAGACGCCGCAGGCATCCAGGGCATGCGTGTGGCGGGCAAACTGGCGGCCGAGGTTTTGGATTACCTGACGGATTTCGTCAAACCCGGCATCACGACCAACGAGATCGACCGGCTCGCTCACGACTACATGACGCAGGTGCAGGGCACGATTCCGGCCACGCTCGGCTACCAGCCGGTGGGCTACGGCGCCTACCCCAAATCGCTGTGTACATCCGTCAATCACCAGGTTTGTCACGGCATTCCGAACGACAAGCCGCTTAAAAAAGGCGACATTGTCAATATCGACGTCACCGTGATCAAGGATGGCTGGCATGGTGATACCAGCCGCATGTATTTGGTGGGTGAAGCATCGATTGCAGCCAAACGCTTGTGCAGCGTCACGTATGAAGCCATGTGGCAGGGCATCATGCGCGTCAAACCGGGTGTGCGGCTCGGCGACATTGGTTATGCGATCCAGACGTTTGCCGAAAAGCAGGGCTTTTCCATCGTCCGTGAATTCTGCGGACATGGGGTGGGTCAAAAGTTCCATGAAGATCCGCAGGTGCTGCACTACGGTCGGCCCGGCACACTGGAGGAGTTGAAGCCCGGCATGACCTTCACCATCGAGCCGATGATCAACGCTGGCAAACGCGACATCAAGGACGGCCCCGAAAAAGACGGCTGGAGCATCGTGACGCGCGACCATTCGCTGTCTGCCCAGTGGGAACACACGGTGCTGGTCACCGAGACCGGCTACGAGGTGCTGACGCTGTCTGCCGGTAGCCCGGCCATACCCGCCTTCGTAACTGCCGCGCAGGGCGCGCAGGCATACGCGGCCGTCAGCGCCTGAGCGGCGCGCCTCCGGCTTTCTGACTGCGCTCGCCGTCCCCACTGCGCCATGACCGAACTCGCCGAAGTGCGTGAGCAATACCGCGCGGGAAAAACGGCGCTGTTTGCGTCACTGGCCGGCAGTGGTGCATCGACGCGGGGAATCAAGAATCTGCTGCAAAAACTCGCAAGGCACACAGATGCAACGCTGCATCTGCTGTGGCAGCGAGCCGGGTTTCCGCTCGATGCGTGCCTTGTCGCGGCAGGCGGCTACGGCCGCGGCGAGCTGTTTCCGCATTCCGATGTCGATGTGTTGCTGCTGCTGCCCGACGATTCAAACTTTGACACCGATCCGGCTCTGAAGGCCAAGGTCGAAAATTTCATCGGCAGTTGCTGGGACAGCGGGCTGGAGATCGGCTCCAGCGTGCGCACCAGCGCGCATTGCGTCGAAGAAGCGGCCAAAGATGTGACAGTGCAAACGTCGCTGCTTGAGGCGCGGCTGGTGGCCGGCTCAAAAAACAACTTTGCTTCCCTGCAGAAAAAGCTCGCTGCAGTACTCGACCCGAATGCCTTTTTCGTCGCCAAGACGCTGGAACTGCGCCAGCGCCATAACAAGTTTGAAAACACGCCGTATTCGCTGGAGCCGAACTGCAAAGAGTCCCCCGGCGGCCTGCGTGACCTGCAGGTTGTACTGTGGGTTGCACGCGCCGCAGGGCTGGGCAAATCGTGGGACGAGCTGGCGCGAAGCGGCCTGGCGACAACGTTTGAAGTGCGGCAGATCAAGGCCAATGAAGCGCTGCTCAATCTGATTCGGGCGCGGCTGCACTTGATCTCTGGACGCCGAGAAGACCGGCTGGTTTTTGATCTGCAGACCGCTGTCGCAGAGTCTTTCGGCTATACCGGAACTGCGGCGCTACAGGTGCCGGAGCCAGTGGGTGCTGGTCTACCCAAGGTCACCATAGCCGCCAAACCCACCTTCGTGCGCGCCAGCGAAGCGCTGATGAAGCGCTATTACTGGGCCGCCAAGGCGGTCACGCAGCTCAACCAGATTTTGCTGCTCAACATCGACGAGCGGCTGAACCCCAGTACCTACCCGCCGCGCCCTGTCAACGAACGATTTGCCGACAAGGCCGGCATGCTGGAAGTCGCCAGTGACGACTTGTACGTGCGCGAGCCGCATGCAATTCTGGAAACCTTTCTGGTCTATGAGACCACCGTCGGAATCAAGGGTTTGTCCGCACGAACGCTGCGTGCGCTGTACAACGCGCGCGGCGTGATGAACAGCAAATTTCGCAGCGACCCGGTCAACCGCGACACCTTCAGGCGCATCCTGCAGGAGAGCGAGGGCATCACGCACGCCATGCGGCTGATGAACCAGACCTCGGTGCTGGGGCGTTACCTCTGGGTGTTCCGCAAGATCGTCGGGCAAATGCAGCACGACCTGTTTCACGTCTACACGGTTGACCAGCACATCTTGATGGTGCTGCGCAACGTTAGGCGCTTTTTCATGGCCGAACACTCGCATGAATATCCGGTGTGCTCGCAGCTCGCCGCAGGCTGGGACAAGCCCTGGATTTTGTATATCGCCGCCCTCTTCCACGATATTGCCAAGGGCCGCGGCGGCGACCATTCCGAACTTGGCTGCAGGGACGTTCGCATTTTTTGCCGCCAGCACGGCATTGCCCAGGAAGATTCGGCCCTGATCGAATTCCTGGTCGGTGAGCACCTCAGCATGAGCCGTGTCGCGCAGAAAGAAGACTTGAGCAACCCCGACGTGATCGCCGCCTTTGCCAAACGGGTCGGCAACGAGCGTTATTTGACGGCGCTGTACCTGCTCACCGTGGCCGACATTCGCGGCACCAGCCCCAAGGTGTGGAACGGCTGGAAAGGCAAGCTGCTGGAAGATTTGTACCGCTACACGCTGCGCGTTCTCGGCGGCCGCGCGCCTGACGCGGGCGCCGAAGTGGAAGCCCGCAAGCGCGAGGCCCTGACCTTGCTCGCGCTGCATGCCGAGCCGTTCCAGGCGCACAAGGCGCTGTGGGAATCGCTCGACGTCAGCTATTTCATGCGCCACGACGCGTTTGACATTGCCTGGCATGCACGCCAGTTGTCGCGCCACGTCGGCAAGGTCAAAACCAGAACGATTGTTCGCGCGCGTCGCTCGTCGGCTGGCGAAGGCATGCAGGTGCTGCTCTACACGCCCGACGCGCCCGATTTGTTCGCCCGCATCTGCGGCTATTTCGACCAGGCCGGTTTCAGTATTCTGGATGCCAAGGTACACACCGCCCGCAACGGCTACGCGCTCGATACGTTCCAGGTCGTCCATCCTGATTTGCAGGAGCATTACCGCGAGCTGGCTTCCATGGTCGAAGCTGATCTGACCCGCACCATCGAAAACCCCGGCCCGCTGCCCGCGCCCGGCAAGGGCCGCGTGTCACGCCGCGTCAAAAGCTTCCCGGTTGCGCCCCGCGTTGATTTGCGCCCCGACGAAAAAGCCCAGCGCTGGCTGCTCACCGTATCGGCCAGCGACCGCACCGGCCTGCTCTACCTGATCGCCCGTGTGCTGGCCCGCCACCGCATCAACCTGCAACTCGCCAAAGTCACCACACTGGGCGAGC
>JANPFZ010000487.1:0-6350 GCA_031423655.1 Polaromonas sp. | reverse complement strand
GGCACGGCGTCAAGCATGGCGCGCACCTGCTCTACCGCGCCCCTGCCCGCATCGCTGACCGGAATCAACCGGTGCGCAGTGGTTTGCGGCAGTACGGCGGCAATGTCGTCGGGGGCGACATAGTCCCGACCATCGAGAAACGCCTGCGCCCGGGCGGCGCGCATCACGGCAATGCCGGCGCGCGGGCTCAAGCCCTGCAAAAACCAGCGGCCCGACCGCGTGGCGGCAATCAGGTCCTGCAGGTAATTGAGCAAGGGCTCAGCCGCATGTACTTTTTGCACCTGCTGCTGCAGTTCCAGCAAATCATGCGGTGCCAGCAGTGGTGACAGTTTTTCGACCATCTCGCGCCGGTCATTGCCGCGCAGCAATTCACGTTCGGCAGCGCGGTCCGGGTAGCCGAGCGAGATGCGCATGTGAAACCGGTCCAGTTGCGACTCGGGCAGCGCGTAGGTGCCCAGCTGGTCGTGTGGATTTTGCGTCGCAATCACAAAAAACGGTACCGGCAGCGGGCGTGTGGCCCCCTCGACGGTGACCTGCTTTTCTTCCATTGCCTCCAGCAGCGCGCTCTGCGTTTTGGGACTGGCGCGGTTGATTTCGTCGGCCAGCAAAACCTGGGCAAATACCGGCCCGGGGTGAAAGACAAAGTTTTCTTTCTGACGTTCGTAGATTGACACACCCGACAGGTCGCTGGGCATCAAATCAGCGGTGAATTGCACGCGCGAAAACTGCAGGCCGAATGATCGTGACAAGGCATGCGCTAGCGTGGTTTTGCCCACGCCGGGCACGTCTTCGATGAGCAAATGCCCGCCTGCGAGCAGGCAGGCAACGCAGTCGCGCACCTGTGCCGGTTTGCCGACAATGACCGTGTTAAGCTGATTTAAGAGCGCTTGCAGTTTTTCTTTGACGAGCATGCCAAAGACGATAACGTAATTTTTTGCAAAAGTTTTTATGCCATGAACACGACCGGATATTTCTCACACCCCGACTGTAAAAAGCACGAGATGGGCGCCGGCCACCCCGAGTGTCCGGAGCGGCTGGATGCCATCGACGACTGGTTGCTGGCGACGGGAGTGGCGGCTGCACTTGACCAGCGGGAAGCGCCGCTGGCCGCGCTGCGAGATATTGAGCTGGCGCACGACCGCATGATGGTTGCCGGCATCCGCGGGCTGAGCGAAGCGCTGACCGATGAGATCAATGCGGGCGGGCCGTCCCACGCGCAGATCGATCCTGACACGGCGCTGAATGTTCATTCATGGAACTCGGCCTTGCGTGCTGCCGGCGCCACGATAGCCGCGACAGACGCGGTGATGGCCGGAGAGATGGAAAACGCCTTTTGCGCCGTGCGCCCGCCGGGTCATCACGCCTGCCGCGACCACGCTATGGGATTTTGTATTTTCAACAGCGTGGCGGTAGCCGCCAAATACGCTCTGGCGCGCCACGGTCTCGCCCGCGTCGCCATCATTGACTTTGACGTACATCACGGCAACGGCACCGAAGACATCATTCGCGGCGACGACCGCATTTTGATGCTGAGTTTTTTCCAGCATCCGTTCTACCCGCACAGCGGCACGCGGGCACAGGCAGAAAATATGGTCAATGTGCCGGTCAGCGCCTACACCAAGGGCGCCGAGATACGCGAGTTGATTGATTTGCTGTGGATTCCGCGCCTGGAAGAATTCAAGCCCGAGATGCTTTTTATCAGCGCCGGTTTCGATGCGCATCGCGACGACGACCTGGGCCAGATGGGCCTGGTCGAGCAAGACTATGCATGGATCACCGACCGCCTGAAAAACGTTGCCAGGCGCCACGCCAAAGGCCGCATCGTCTCGTCGCTCGAAGGCGGCTACAACCTCAACGCGCTGGCCCGATCGGTGGAGGCCCACATCCGCGTGCTGGCCGACCTGTAGGAGCGACTGATGCATGATTTGCCGACTGGGCCAGGCAGCCCTGTTCCCGTATTGCCATTGGCGGTGTTGCATACCCAGGATGCGCGCGGTGTACATACCCTTCAATTGAGCCGTCCCGAAAGCTCCAATGTGCTCGGCGAGGACATGCTTTCAGCGCTGCAACAAGCGCTTGATGCGATTGCTCAAGATGCGTCGGCGCGCGCTGTAGTGATCTCGGCCGTCGGAAAAGCGTTTTGCGCCGGTCATAACCTCAAGGAAATGAACGCGCAACCCGAACTGGCCTATTACCAGGGGCTGTTTGCGCAATGCACGCGCATGATGCTCGCGATCCAGAATCTGCCGCTACCGGTGATTGCCAAAGTGCAGGGTCTGGCCACAGCCGCAGGATGCCAGTTGGTCGCTCAATGCGATCTGGCAGTAGCCAGTGACACCGCGAGCTTTGGCGTGAACGGGATCGATGTTGGCCTGTTTTGCGCCACGCCCAGCGTTCCGCTTTCGCGCAACATGCTGCCCAAGCAGGCGATGGAGATGTTGCTGACCGGTGAGTTCATCACGGCCGAAGAGGCGCGACTGCGAGGTCTGGTCAATCGCGTCGTGCCGCCGGCGTTGCTGGATGCCGAAGTTGAAAAGCTTCTAGGCGCCATCTTGCCCAAGCCGCGCGAAGCCATCGCCATGGGCAAAGCGCTTTTTTACCAGCAACGTGAAACCGGCGTTCGCGCTGCCTACCAGCTGGCAGGACAGACGATGGCCTGCAACATGATGCACGCCGACGCGCAGGAGGGCGTTCAGGCCTTTATCGAAAAAAGGAAGCCTGAATGGCCAGCGTCGGCGGCGTGAACACGGCCCCGGCCAGCCTGGGCCCGCTGGCCCGATTTGACAGTCTGGACGAGTGGCTGGCCGCCCTGACCCGGCCGACAGCGCTGAAGGAGCTGGCGGTCCTTTTTGCATGCGCCGTGCTGGCGTGGCTGGTCGTGCGCACCATCAGCCGTGTGCGCCGCGTAAATGATGCCTCGTCGGTTCTTTTTGGCGAGCATATTCTCGATGGCGCGTTGTTTCCGCTGCTGCTGCTGGCTTTTGCGTATGCGGCGCAGGCCTTTTTATCCCGCGTGTTTCCGCTGGCTGTTTTCAAGCTGGCCATTCCGGCGCTGCTGGCACTGGCCGTGATACGCATGGGTGTCAAGGTGTTGCAGGCGGCATTCAAAGACGCACCGGTGGTGCGGGCACTGGAGCGAACATTTTCCTGGCTGGCGTGGATGGCGCTGGTGCTGTGGGTCAGTGGCCTGTTGTCGATCCTGCTGCAGGAACTGGATGACATCAAGTGGAAGATTGGTGCCTCAACCCTGTCGGTGCGAACGATTCTGGAAGGCACGGTGACCGCTGGCCTTGTGTTGCTGATTGCGTTGTGGATATCGGCGGCGCTGGAGACGCGCTTGCTGCGTGCAGCAACGGGCGGCGAGCTGTCGGTGCGCAAGGCCGTCAGTAACGCCACGCGGGTGGTGTTGATGTTTGTCGGATTGATGGTCGCGCTGTCGGCGGTGGGTATCGACCTGACGGCGCTGTCGGTGCTGGGCGGCGCCATCGGTGTGGGTGTGGGGCTGGGTTTGCAAAAACTGGTTTCAAGCTATGTCAGCGGTTTTGTCATGCTGGCCGAGCGCAGCGTGCGCATCGGTGACAACGTGCGCGTAGACACCTTCGAGGGCCGCATCACCGACATCCGGGCGCGCTACACCGTGGTGCGCGCGCTGTCGGGACGTGAATCGATCGTGCCCAACGAGATGTTTATGGGTAACCGGGTTGAAAACCTGTCGCTGGCTGATTCACAAGTGTTGCAGGCGACGGTGGTGTCGGTGGGCTATGACAGCGATGTCGATCTGGTGATGCGCCTGCTGACGGAAGCAGCGAGTGCGCAAGAGCGCGTGCTGCTTGACCCCGGGCCAGGCGTGAACCTGACCAACTTCGGTCCGGACGGGCTGGAATTTACACTGAACTACTGGATGACCGACCCCGAAAACGGTCAGCAAAACCTGCGCTCACTGGTCAACCTGGCGATTCTCAGGGCACTGCGGGCCAACGGTATTCAAATTCCGTTTCCGCAGCGGGTCATGCACGCTGCTGCGCCGCTGGCCTCGTCGATGGAAAAAATGTCGCTGGCCATGGCATCCCGACCAGCCACCGACGACTCGCCGACATTCAAAAAACCACCAGAACCCGCACCCGAAAGTTGAGCGCTTCGCTGACGTCCCGGCGCGGCGCTGTAAAAACTGGGGTGAAAGGTCAATCATCGACCAGCTAAATGATGAATGGTGGCAGTGCTCTAATTTAAAAAAGTCGTCGACCTATAATTTAAAATAGAACGACCGTTCCTTTTTCTGGTTTCGCCAGCGTCGGAAGCTTTTGACACTGGCTGCCTGCTTTCAGGTTGGTGACAGTCCTGTCGGTTTAGGGGCTGCGGCATAGAATATAAAGCTTACGTTTACGTCAACGTCAATCAACAAATTTTGGAGCCCTCCCATGAAGGTTTTGGTACCCGTCAAACGCGTCGTCGATTACAACGTCAAGGTCCGTGTCAAATCCGACGGAACCGGTGTGGACATTGCCAACGTCAAGATGAGCATGAACCCGTTTGACGAGATTGCCGTGGAAGAAGCCACGCGCTTGCGAGAAAAAGGTGCCGTGAGCGAAGTCATCGCGGTCAGCTGTGGTGTGCTGCAATGCCAGGAAACCCTGCGCACGGCCATGGCCATTGGTGCCGACCGCGCCATTCTGGTCGAAACCGCCGAGGAACTGCAGCCGCTGGCGGTTGCCAAACTGCTGAAGGCGCTGGTCGATAAAGAGCAGCCGCAACTGGTCATTCTGGGCAAGCAGGCAATTGACGATGATTGCAACCAGACCGGCCAGATGCTGGCTGCGCTGCTCGGCTGGCCGCAGGCGACGTTTGCATCCAAGGTGGATGTGGCCGATGGCAAGGCGGTGGTCATGCGTGAAGTCGATGGTGGCATGGAAACCCTGTCCCTCACGTTGCCCGCCATCATCACGACAGACTTGCGCCTCAATGAACCGCGTTATGTGACGCTGCCCAACATCATGAAGGCGAAGAAAAAGCAGCTCGACCACTTCAAGCCCGACGACCTGGGTGTTGATGTCAAGCCGCGCATTAAAACGCTCAAGGTCAGCGAGCCGCCCAAACGCAGCGCCGGCGTGAAGGTGGCCGATGTGGCCGCTCTGGTAGAGAAACTCAAAAACGAAGCGAAGGTGATCTAAATGACTGCATTGGTAATTGCCGAACACGATAACGCGAGCATCAAGCCCGCCACCCTGAACACCGTAACCGCTGCCTCGCAATGCGGCGGTGAGGTCCATGTGCTAATAGCCGGCAAGGGTGCGGAAGGCGCTGCCAAAGCAGCCGCGCAAATAGTCGGCGTGGCGAAAGTCATTCATGTCGATGGCGTGCATTTTGAACACGGCCTGGCCGAGAACATGGCCGCGCAAATCCTCGCCATCGCACCGAACTATTCACATATCCTGTTTCCGGCAACTGCCTCGGGCAAAAACATTGCCCCGCGCGTTGCGGCAACGCTCGATGTCGGCCAGATATCCGACATCACCAAGGTCGATGCGGTCGATACCTTCGAGCGCCCGATTTACGCCGGCAATGCAATCGCCATCGTGCAGAGTCTTGACGCCACCAAGGTCATCACGGTGCGCACCACCGGCTTTGACCCGGCAGCTGCCACCGGCGGCACAGCGTCTATCGAAACACTCGAAGGCGTGGCAGACAGCGGCAAGTCATCGTTTCTCGGCTCCGAAATTGCCAAGAGCGACCGCCCTGAACTGACGGCAGCAAAAATCATTGTGTCGGGTGGCCGTGCCCTCGGTTCGATTGAGAAGTTCAATGAAATCATGACGCCGCTGGCCGACAAGCTGGGGGCGGCGCTAGGCGCCTCGCGCGCTGCGGTCGATGCGGGCTACGCCCCCAACGACTGGCAGGTCGGTCAGACCGGCAAGATCGTTGCACCGCAGCTCTATATCGCCGCCGGCATTTCAGGCGCCATACAGCACCTGGCTGGCATGAAGGACAGCAAGGTCATTGTTGCCATCAACAAAGACCCCGAAGCACCGATTTTCAGCGTGGCTGATTACGGGCTCGAGGCTGATTTGTTTACGGCGGTACCTGAGCTGACGGCAGCGCTATAAGCATTCCTGCGAGGGGATCGTTCAACGCGGAGAAGAGGAGGCAAAGCTGGAGGACGCGGAAATTACATTAATTATTTGATGTTTTGTCCGCGTCCTCCGCACTCTCCTTCTTCTCCGCGTTGAATCTTCGAATTTACTGTGAGACAAAAATGACCTACAAAGCCCCCCTCAAAGACATGCTGTTCAACATTCAGCACATCGCGAACATCGAAGAAGTTGCAAAGATACCGGGCTTCGAAGAGGCAGGTT
>JANPFZ010000486.1:0-5799 GCA_031423655.1 Polaromonas sp. | reverse complement strand
TTGCCGGTGCCGCCGTCAGTCATCAGGCGCGCGCCAAAGGCGTCTTCAATCGTCGTCGTCATGGCAATCGCATTGCCGAAGCCGTCAACGATGCTGATGTGCGAGGTGCCAGACTCAGGCTGCTCGGGCATCGGTGCATTCACGGTTTTGACAGCGCCGGGCACGCCAGGCTTCGCAGTTTTCATGCTCTGCGCGCCGGGTTGGTACGCGATCAGTTTGGCGCGCTCTGCCAGGTACGCAGGGGCGAGCAGGCTCATCCAGCTGCCGCCGGGTGGCTGCACAAAATCGGGGTCACCCAGGTACTGCGCGCGGTCGGCAAAGGCCAGCCGGGCTGCCTCCGTGTACAAGTGCAGCCAGTTGGCAGAGGGCGTCGGGCCTACCGTTCCGGGCACGCCGCCGCTGCCAGTGACCAGGGCCAGCGTGGCGGCAGGTGTGTTGTTCAGCATGCCCAGAATCTGCCCGACCGCAATCGCGCCCGAGCTGGGCGGCGGCATGCCGCACAGCACATAGGTTTTGGCTGGCACGTTGTAGTCGTGGCAGATCGACTCGCGTTTTTTCGGCTGGTAAGCGGCCATGTCGCTCAAATCCAGTTTGCCAGGGTTAGTCGGGTGGCTTTGCACCTTGGTGACAATGGCCCGCGCGACTTTGCCGGTCAGCAGCGCGTTTGATCCCTGGCTGGCGATCTGCCGCAGCACATCGGCCAGCGCCGGGTTTTTAAGGGTGCTGCCAACATTCAGGGGCGTGCCGTCGGGCTGGTAGAAATAGGCCGCAGCCACTGCATCGGCCTTCAGGTATTTCTCGTCTTTCAACAGGGTTGCCAGCCGCGCGCTGACCTTGAAACCGTTGTCGGCAAGTTCAATCGCTGGCGTGAAAAGTTGCGCCCACGCAAGCTTGCCGTGTTGCCTGTGTACCAGCTCCAGCATCTTCACCACGCCGGGCGTGCCGACGGAACGGCCACCAACCACACCCTCGTAAAACGGCAGCGGCTTGCCGTCCGCGCCGAGAAAAAGCTTTTCGTCGGCGGCCATCGGCGCTGTTTCGCGACCGTCGAAAGCTTCGACCTGGCCACCGGCTGCATGCAGCAAAAATGCACCGCCGCCTATGCCGCTCGATTGCGGCTCGACCAGCGTGAGCACCATCTGCACGGCAATGGCTGCGTCAATGGCCGAGCCGCCGGCTTTCAACACCCGGTAGCCAGCATCGGTCGCCAGCGGATTGGCGGCGGCGACGGCGAATTTCGTCGTCGCCCAGCCGGGTTTGGTGGTGTAGCCCGATGAACTCTCGGGCTGCGCTGTAGCTGTGGTGCTGACAGGCTGGGGCGTGCCGCATGCGGTCAGGGCGGCGGCGAGTGCCAGGGCTAGTGACAACGCAGGTAATACACGTTTCATGTCGTCTTTCTTTGGCAATAGAAAGCACATACTACGCCGCATGCCTGCAGCGCCTCGTCAAAAGTGATTTAGGCCGTTAGCCCCGTATTACGTGCGCAAGATGCTACTAAAAACGTAGCGGATTACCGGGCGCTGCGCCGCTCAGAGCGCGTACATGACATTGACGCGCGCCACGTATTTGGCCGCATCGCCGGTGACGCGGCAGCCTTCGTGCATGACCGATTGCATGTCAAAGCCGTGCCGAAAAAACAGCGCGCTGCCTTTGCTGGGCGTCACGTCGACCACTGTGCCTGCCCGTCCGAACAGCCGCGTCTGCCCGCCCACCATGCCGTCTTCGGGGCCGTTCAAGTACAGGATCATCGTCAGCATGGAGCGGCCACCGGACCATTCGGCCATGCGCGCGGCCGGGTCTTCTGCGCTGCCGGTTAGGCCGTAGCCGGGCCAGTCGCCGTCGATGTGGCGGTTGAACACGTCGTCAGTGTCGTAACGGTACATGTTCAGGCGCTGGCTCAGTCGCGGCGCCAGCGGCCTTTTCTCGATGGCCTGCGGCAGCAGGGGGGCAATGCGGCGGTAAATCTCGGCCATCATCGCGGCCGGTGCAATCCAGTGCACCGACTTGTTCATGCGCATGCCGGGAGGGGTCTGAATGCCGGGTGCTTCGTCGCGGTAGCCCAGCAACTCGGTTGCCGCCACCAGCGCGTCGGATTCAGCCGACGTGATCACATCGGTGATTTCAAACGCCAGCAAGCCGTCCAGGCTGATGTCGCGCCGCTGCGGATGCAAGCCGGGCTGGGCGTCAAATTCCAGCCCGGCTGGCGTGTGATGAAACGCAAACACTGGCGTGTCGGCCACCTGGCCGCCCATGGGCAGAGAGCCGGTCATGTGGGCCACAGCGCGGTGGGTGGCGGTGGGTGGGGTCTGGACGTCGAGCAGGGTCATGGGAGGCTTCTTTCAGAGAGCTTTATTCAGCGCCGTTCAGCGCGGTGCCAGGCGGATAGCCCCGTCGAGGCGAATCACCTCGCCGTTGAGCATGTCGTTTTCAAAAATATGTTTAGCCAGCTTGGCATAGTCTTGCGGCGTGCCCAGACGCGAAGGGAAGGGCACTGACGCCGCCAGCGAATCCTGTACTTCCTGCGGCATGCCAAACATCATCGGTGTGCCGAAAATGCCAGGCGCAATCGTCATGTTGCGGATGCCGCTGCGCGCCAGGTCGCGGGCAATCGGCAGCGTCATGCCGACGACGCCGCCCTTGGACGCGCTGTACGCGGCCTGGCCAATTTGCCCGTCGTAGGCGGCGACCGAGGCGGTCGAGATCAGCACGCCGCGCTCGCCGGTGGCTTCGGGCTGGTTCTTGCTCATCGCTTCGGACGCGAGGCGAATCATGTTGAAGCTGCCGATCAGATTGACCGAGATGGTTTTGCTGAATACCGCCAGTGAATGCGCGCCGTTTTTGCCAACGGTTTTTTCTGCCGGTGCAATGCCCGCGCAATTGACCAGGCCCATCAGCTTGCCCATCGACACGGCCTTGGCCACTGCGGCCTGGCCGTCAGCTTCCTGGCTCACGTCGCATTTGACAAAGGCGGCATTGGCGGCGCCCAGCTCAGCGGCAATGGCCTCGCCTTTTTCAGCTTGCATGTCAGCAATAACGACCTTGCCGCCGCTGGCTACCAGCATGCGCGCCGTGCCCTCACCCAGGCCCGATGCGCCGCCGGTGACGATGAATACCTTGCCTGCGATGTCCATGAGATTTCCTAAAGTGTGGAGTTGACGTTGACGTAAAGGTCAATTATGGCGCACCTGGCGCACATGAAAAAGCCCAGCCAACTTTCGGTGGCCAGGCTTTTCGCGTTGTCAGTCAGGCTTATTTGTAGCCGACGCGGTCCAGTATCTGCTGGACTTTGATCTGGTTGCTGCCGATCACGCTCACAGGCACGTTGTCTGCCTTGAAGCCGTCGCCGGTCATTGCTTTCAGGGCCGGGTTATCAACTTTTACGCTGGCCACGGCGGGCCATTCGTTGTTGCCGTTGGCAAAGTAGTTTTGCGCTGCGGGGCTGGCCAGGTACTCCATGAACTTGATGGCGTTGGCCGCATTCTTGGCATTTTTGGCGACGGCCGCACCAGCGATGTTGACGTGCGTGCCCCAGGTCGCCTGGTTCGGAAAGACGACGCCGACTTTCTCGGTAATGGCTTTGTCTTCGGGTGTGGTGGAGCGCATGAGGCGCGCCAGGTAATAGGTATTGGTCAGTGCCACGCCGCATTCGCCGCTGGCCACGCCCTTGATCTGGTCGGTGTCGCCGCCCTTGGGGTCACGGGCCATGTTGGCGACCAGGCCCGTCATCCATTGTTCGGCTTTGGCGGGGCCGAGGTGCTCTGTCATGGCGCTGAACAGCGACAGGTTGTACGGATGCGAACCCGAGCGGGTACACAGTCGGCCTTTGTTCTTTGCCTCGGCCAGTTCTTCGTAGGTGTCCACGTCGGCTTTCTGGACCTTCGCCTTGTCATACACCACCACGCGGGCGCGAGTCGAAAAGCCGAACCAGGTTGTGCCTTCAGGCGTGGACCGGGCACGCAGCTTTTCCGGAATGGCGGCTTCCAGGGTTTTGGATTTGATCGGCTTGAACAGGCCATCGATGTCACCGCGCCAGAGGCGGGCCGCATCCACCAGCAAGATCACGTCGGCCGGTGATGCCGCGCCCTCGGCTTTCAGGCGCGCCAGAATACCGGCGTCATCTGCATCGACGCGATTGACCTTGATGCCGGTGGCTTTGGTGAAGTCGGCGTAAAGCGACTCGTCGGTCTGGTAGTGGCGGGCAGAATACAGGTTCACGACCTGTTCCTGGGCTTGCGCCACGTGGGGCGCCATGGTTCCAAATATCGACGCTGCAGCCAGGGCCAAGCCAGTGCATCTGGCCGCGTTAAATGATGAGGACGCTATGTTGAACATGGTGAAAACATTCCTTGAGGTAGTGAGCTTTTATTCTATTTCAAATGCGAACAATTCTCAATAACATTGGTGGTGCGAGGTTTTTAACCACGCTACGGTGCGTGCGGCGCGGGCGACGCTGGGCGGCCAGCCGTTCAGCTTTATGGCGATTTCTGCTTGTCGGGGCGGCCGCTTTGCTGGCCAGCTGCGCAAGTCAGGCGCCCAGACCAGCCGTGGTGTTGGCACCGCCAGCTGCGGCCGTTGCGGCGCCAAAGCCCTTGAAAATTGGTTTGGCGCTAGGCGGCGGCGCCGCACGCGGCTTCGCCCATGTCGGCGTCATTGCGGTGCTGGAAGAGGCGGGGCTGAAGCCCCAGCTGGTCGTCGGCACCTCAGCCGGGAGCCTGGTCGCCGCGCTGTACGCCAGCGGCAAAACCAGCGCGCAGCTGCAGCAAACCGCGCTCAACATGGAAGAGGTGACGCTGACTGACTGGATGCTGCCAATTGTTGGGCGCGGCATGTTTCGCGGCGAAGCGCTGGGGCGCTATGTCAATGAGCTGGTGGCCGGGCGTTTGATTGAAAACATGGCGATTCCGCTCGGCATTGTGGCGACTGATTTGAATAACGGTGAAGCGCTGCTGTTCCAGCGCGGCGACACGGGTACAGCGGTGCGCGCATCGAGTGCGGTGCCCGCCGTTTTTCTGCCAGTGAAAATCAACGGTCGCGAGTATGTCGATGGCGGACTGGTGTCACCGGTGCCGGTACGGTTCGCGCGGAAGATGGGCGCTGATGTGGTGGTGGCGGTCGACATCTCCAGCACGCCCGAAGGCAACCCATCCGATGGCACGCTGCAGATTTTGCTGCAGACTTTTGCCATCATGGGCAAAAGTATCAACCAGTACGAACTGAAAGACGCCGACGTGGTGGTGCGGCCGTCGCTGGTCGGGCTGAAGGGCGCAGATTTTTCTTCCCGGCAGCGCGCGATTGACGCCGGGCGTGCGGCCATGCTGGCTGCGCTGCCGGCGTTAAGAGCCAAACTGCAGGCGCGGGCCCTGCCTTGAGTAATGCAGTAATGCACGGACGCTACGTTTTTAATAGCTTCTTCCGTCCGTATTACAAGGGCTGGAAGGTGATTTGATATAAAAAAAGGGCCTGATCTCGCGATCAGGCCCTTTTTTAGAAGCTTGCATCATGCCGCACGCCGGCGGCAATCAATCAGCGCTTTTTGGCGACCGATTTGGAAGCGTTCACAGCGGTCGTAGCCACCGTGTTGAAGTTGGCTTCGGCCATGTCGCTGGCTTGCTTGACGGCTTTTTGCATCGACTCAAACGCGTTATTTGCAGCAGCCACGGCGCTTTTCATCACAGCAACGGTGGACTCGGAACCAGCCGGTGCGTTCTTGGCGGCGCTGTCCATCATGCCGGCCAATTTTTGTTGGGCCTCAGCGGCCTGACCTTCGAAGGTCTTGCCCAGATCAGCACCAGCAGCCGA
>JANPFZ010000485.1:0-7684 GCA_031423655.1 Polaromonas sp. | reverse complement strand
CGTTGCCGTCCCCGATGTAGCCGGTCGACGGCTCGGGGTTGGTGGCGGTGTTGATGATGAAATCAGGAATCAGCCCGGTGTTGGGTGCGAATTTGTTCTGCATCAGATTGAGCAGATCAAACGCCCGGTCTGATGCCACGTCCCAGAAGGCATCACCGGTGGCGCGTTTGAACGCTTTGAAGTGGGTGATCATGTAGTCAGACGTGCGGTTGTTGGCCGCACTCGGCAGCCCCTTGGTGAAACCCGCCGGGCTCATGTTGGAAGCCTTGATGGCGGCAATTGTTTTCAGGGCCTCGGCGCGGTAGTCCACCTTGCCGGCTGAACCCCATTGCTTGTCTGCCATTAACAGCGCCATGGCGATGTCCAGGTCACCGTCCATCGCGTTCCAGCCTTCGCCGGCGCTGCTGCAGTCGGCATTGAGGCGCCATTCCATCAGCGCAGGCTGGTTGTTGCCATATGCCGGGTTGGCGCGCACTACGTGAAAAAACTTGTCGAACAGCGTTCGGGCTTCGCCGTCGTAGCCGGCCATGACCACGGTCAGCAGCATGCCGTAGCCGGCGCCTTCGGACACGGTGGCGTACTGTGAATTGAAAACTACCACGGCACCACCGCAGCGGTTTTGCACGCCGTCGGCTTTCCATTTGTCGTACTGTTTGCGAATCACCGCACTCTGGGCGTCCTGGGTCGCCACGGTCGGCTTGATGCCGGCGACGTAGGCCGTCAGCTGGGAGCCGAAAGGATAGGCAATGCCGGGCTTGGCGGACGCCGCAGCGGGTGCCGCAGTGGACGCGATGTCAGCGTTGTAGCTCGCCACCGACGTACTGGTGGCTTGATTTCCGGCGCCACCACCGCCACCGCCGCAGGCCGATAGCAATGTGCAGCCAGCCAGCGCTAGCGCTGCCCCTGTCAGGCAAAATTTGTTCACGATGTATTCCTCGTTATGTGTGTTTGAAAGTACCGTGAACCCGATGCGGGGAACGAGCCTCACAAGCCGCCGATGTGGGCCCCACGGCCTGGTGTCTCGGCGTTACTGTGATTGATCGGATGTCACGGAAGCCTGGCCTTCGCCAGAACTGGGCTTGCATGCAAATCAGCACGTCTGTGATTTGCAACCGCGATGCTAAACGCCAGTTTGTAATCTTTGTCTTACACGTGAAGTCAAATGAAACACGCACACACCCGGCCAGGTTTTGTAAGCCATCACCTACAGATGCATTCTTTTCAATTAAAAAAAATGCCAATGAAAAAGATAGAAACAGGCCGACTCAACGGAGGTTCTGGATTGTCTGAAATGTCAGACAACTCCTACACAAACTTATCCGATCAAGACGTGAGATCAAGGTAAATTTGCAGGACAAGACCTACAGGCTAGGTGGTGCATAATGCTGCCCCTCCTTGACCAGAGACCGTACTGGCGCTCAGGTCTGTCTAATTGCTGCCAGGCCAAATTAAACCCGCCAATGGCAATTTTTTTGCGACGCCTGAGCGGGCTTCGGCGGTGCCCAGGCAGTTCAACTCACGCCGTTTTCGGAGTTGCCATCAAGGCCGCGCGTTGCTGTTACAAGCGCGGGGCGCCAGGCCGTGATATCTGACAAAAAAAGACCCGCCAATCCATTTTTGAGCTCTTATCACTTACAGCGACTGATAAAGGTTGATTACATCCGCTGTTGCCTGCTGACCTTTTTTTACCTGCGAAGCGCCAAGTGTTGTTTTATGGCTTAGCCGCGCGAGCCGTCAAGTTGCTGCTGCGCGCATCAATCGGTCCCGCACGCCGTCCCATTCCCCCGCATTTGGCAGATTTTCGACCCAGATCAGCTTGACGCCTTCGGCGTCGAAGTCGCGCAGCACCGCAAACAGCTGCTGTGCGGTCGCCAGCGCGTCGTCGGGCATGCGGCGGTAGCGCACTTTTTCGGACTTGATGCGCACGATGCTGCGCGCGTAGATGGCGATGCGGGCGGCGTCGGCACCGAGCACGTCGAGCGCGGTTTGGATCGCGCTGGCGTCCATCAGGCGCACTTTGGCGTTGGGGGCGTAGTGCGATTCGAGCGTGCCGGACGCGCGCGGGGTGGCGGTTTCGCTTTGGATGTCGTCTGGCGCCAGCACTGCCTCACCACAGGCCGCCTCTAACTGCGCACGCCTCAACACTCCGGGGCGCAGCAGCACCGGCCGGCCGCGTGTGCAGTCAACGATGCTCGATTCAATGCCGACTTCGCACGGCCCGCCGTCCAGAATCAGCAGGTCGCCGCCGAACTCAACTCGTACATGCGCGGCGGTGGTCGGGCTGACACGGCCAAAGCGGTTGGCGCTGGGCCCGGCCACGCCGCTGACGCCCAATGCCAGGCATGCCTTCAAAAAAGCCAGTGCCACCGGGTGCGCGGGACAGCGCAGGCCAATAGAGGCTTGACCACCCGCAGCAGCCGTGGCAACACCTTCCTTGCGCGGCAGGATGACGGTGAGCGGGCCGGGCCAGAAGGCTTTCATCAAACGCGCAGCAAACGGCGGCACGCTGCTGGCGTAGTCGGTGACCTGACTCGCATCGGCCACATGCACGATCAAGGGATGGTCGGCCGGGCGGCCCTTGGCGAGGAAGATTTTGGCGACGGCGGCATCGCTGGATGCATCAGCTCCCAGGCCGTAAACCGTTTCGGTCGGAAAAGCGACCAATTCGCCAGCGTCAATGCGGCGGGCGGCCTCGGCGATGGCTTCTTTGTTGCCTGGGTCTTGCATCTCACCCATCCATTCCCGGAAGACCCAGCAGATCTGCCGCCTGCCGTGCCACCGTCTGCACGCCAGCCACATCCGCCCCGGTGATGTTGATGTGCCCCATCTTGCGGCCCGGTCGCGCTTCGAGCTTGCCGTAGAGGTGCAGATGCGTGCCGGGCAAAGCCAGCACAGCGGTCCAATCCGGCGTGCGGGCTTGTCCTGCGGCGTTGAACCACACCTCACCCAGCAGGTTGAGCATGATGGCCGGCGAATGCTGGCGCGGTGCCGGCAGCGGCAAACCGGCCATCGCGTAGACCTGCAGGTCGAACTGCGACACGTCGCAGGCGTCCATGGTGTAGTGGCCGCTGTTGTGCGGGCGCGGGGCTATTTCGTTGACAACCAGCGCGCCGTGCTCGCTGCCGTCGTCGATGATGAAGTATTCGACGCACAGCACGCCGACGTAGGCCATCTGTTTTGCTATGAATTCAGTAGCTGCTTGGGCACGTTTTGCCTGAGCTGGAGGCATATTTGACTCATAAGCGTGGGTAACGGCGAGGATGCCGCCGACGTGTACGTTGCGTTGCGGCGCAAAGCTCACGACCGCGCCGTCCCAGCCGCGCGCGACGATGACCGACAGCTCAGCTTTCAGCGGCAGCATCTTTTCCAGCACGCAGGGCGCCCCCTTCAAATCAGCCCAGGCAGCGGCCAGTTCAACCGCGTTTTTGACCCGCACCTGGCCCTTGCCGTCATAGCCCATGCGCGCGGTTTTCAAAATGCCGGGCAGCAGCCCCGCTGGCACGGCCTGCAACTGCGCAGCGGTTTCGATCACGGCGTAGGGCGCGCAAGCCACGCCCGACACGCTGGCGCAGGCGGTGAGGTGCGACTTTTCGTCGATGCGGTTCTGCGCAATCGCCACGGCGGCTGCACCGGGTGCGACCGGTCGCGTCAACGCCAGCGTCTGCAGTGACGCGGCAGGCACGTTTTCAAATTCCGTCGTGACGGCCGCGCAAAGCGATGCCAGCTGCGACAAGCCCGCGGCGTCGGTGTAGTCAGCCTGAATATGGTGATGGCTCACCCGGCCGGCCGGGCTTTGCGCGTCAGGGTCCAGCACTGCGGTGAAATAGCCCAATCGCTGCGCAGCGTGGACAAACATGCGGCCCAGCTGGCCGCCGCCCATCACACCCAGCGTGGCGGGCTGGCCGGCTTTTGAAACGGTGCCGGGGAAAATCGGCAGACCGGTCGGCACCCTTGACGGCAACATGGCAGGCGTGCTCATGCCGGGGGCAGCGTCATGGCGCTGGCTGCGGCGGTTTGTTCGGCACGGTAAGCCTGCAGCTTTGTGGCCAGGGCCGCATCGTGTAGCGCCAGCACCGCGACGGCAAACAGCGCCGCGTTGGCGGCACCGGCGTTGCCAATGGCAAACGTCGCGACCGGAATGCCCTTGGGCATTTGCACGATGCTGTGCAGTGAGTCAACGCCCTGCAGATGCCTGCTGGCCACCGGCACGCCAAGCACCGGCAGCGCGGTTTTGGCGGCCAGCATGCCGGGCAAATGCGCCGCGCCGCCAGCCCCGGCGATGATCGCCTGCAGGCCCCTGCCAGCCGCTTGTTCGGCATAGGCAAACAGCTGGTCCGGCATGCGGTGCGCCGACACCACCCGCGCCTCATGCGCGACGCCAAATTCCGTCAATATCTGCACTGCATGCTGCATCGTGTCCCAGTCGCTGCTGGAGCCCATGACGACGCCAACGAGGGGACGCACTGCGGCATCAGCAGGTGTTTTTGTTGGGGTCATGGGGAAGCTTCCAGGCTAGTGAATCGGGCGGGCGGGAGCGGAAATAGCGGAAAGAGCAAACATCGATTTTACCGGCAGCAGCTGCACACGCCTTGCCGGTGTCGAGGCCGCAGCACCCTGCCGTGCTAACCTTCCGCCGGTTGAAATAAGCAACCGCAGCCCCAACTCAAAAAGAATCATGATCAACGCCACCATTGCCAATTTTGAAGAGGAAGTCGTTGCCGCTTCCATGACCACGCCTGTGCTGCTTGACTTCTGGGCGCCGTGGTGCGGCCCGTGCAAGTCTTTGGGGCCGATTCTGGAGAAGGTAGAGCTTGAATACGGCGGGCGCTTCAAGCTGGTCAAAGTCGACTCCGATCAAGAGCAGCAGCTGGGTGCGGCTTTCGGCATTCGCAGTATTCCGACCTGCATTTTGATGATGAACGGCCAGCCGGTCGATGGCTTCACCGGCGCGCTGACCGAAGGCAAGGTAAAGGAATTTCTTGACAAGCATCTGCCGCCTGCTGAAGAGTTGCCCGGAGAAGAACCCGTGCTTGAACCCGACGCTGCAGCCGACCCCGAAGACACGCTGGAAAAGCTGCAACAAGCCGTGGCCACCGACCCGGCCAACGACGACGCGCGCTTTGATTACGTCAAGCTGCTGCTGCAGCTGGGCCGCAGCGACGACGCGAAGGTGGCCTTTGCCCCGGTAATTGCGCAGACCAGCGTGGTGCGGCGCTTTGATTCACTGAAACGCTGGATGGACGCTATTGATTTCGTAGCTGCTTGCGCACCTGATGCGCGGGCTGAAGGTCAGTTTGATGTAAAGATAGCGGCTAACAAGCGTGATTTTGCCGCCCGCTTCGACAAAGCCCGGTGGCTGATCAACGACCAGCGCTGGACCGATGCGCTTGACGAGCTGCTGGAAATTTTGATGCGCGATAAATCGTGGTCCGAAGACCTGGCGCGCAAGACCTACATCGCCGTGCTAGACATCATGGAAACGCCGAAACCAAAGGTCGCCGACGGGCAAATTCCGCCAGAAGACGCCGAAGTGGCGCGTTATCGGCGGCGGTTGAGCAGTGTGATTTTGAGCTGAAGGTCGCGACCTTAAAAAGGCAACCAAAGTTCACAGCATTGCCTCATAACTGGCTTGTACGTTACCGTCAACGTTTGAAACCAAGCAGCACAAAAAGCAAAGGCGACGCCAGCACCGCCAGCACCAGCAGCCATGTAACCCACCGACTCAAACCCAAGGCACGCGCCAACAGCGCCGTCACCATCCCTGCGATTAAAAATGTGCCCGCAGCGATGGCAAGCCCCGCACTTCCACTCGCATAGGTCACGCTTGCGCTCTTGCCCTTGAGCGAAATGCCGCCTTCCAGCAGGTTGATCCAGCCAAATCCAAGCAAAAACATCCATAACAAGCCGATCGCCAGGCACTCCGCAGCGTTGAATTGCGGGCGTTTTTGCACGTGTGTTTCCCGGGGTGATCCAGATCAGGCCGTCAGCCTCGCCATCGCGTCCTGGTACTTGGCGGCGGTTTTCGCAATCACGTCGGGCGGCAGGCGCGGCGCTGGCGGGGTTTTGTCCCACGGTTTGCCGTTGATGCGCACGGCTTCGAGCCAGTCACGCACAAACTGTTTGTCGTAGCTGGGCGGGTTGGAGCCTTGAGCGAACGCGGCTTCGTAACCTTCCACAGGCCAGTAGCGCGACGAATCGGGCGTCAGCACTTCGTCCATCAAGGTCAGCATGCCCTGCTCATCGAGGCCGAACTCGAACTTGGTGTCGGCAATGATGATGCCTTTGGTCAGCGCAAACGCGGCGGCTTCCTGGTAGATCTTGATACTGATTTTTTTGATCTGCGCGGCCAGTTCGGGGCCGACGACTTTGACGACCTGGTCGTAACTGATGTTTTCATCGTGTTCGCCGACGGCGGCTTTGGCGGCGGGCGTGAAGATCGGTTCGGGCAGCTGGCTGGCGTTCTTCAAACCCGCTGGCAACGCCACGCCGCAGACCGATTGGCTTTGCTGGTACTCGAGCCAGCCGCTGCCCGCCAGATAGCCGCGCACAACGGCCTCGACCGCAATGGGTTTCAGGCGCCTGACCAGCATCGAACGACCCGCGACTTGCGGAATCTCAGCGACAGTCACGGCGCTTTCGGGCGCCTCGCCGGTCAGGTGATTCGGGCAAATATGGCCCAGCCGATCAAACCAGAACAGCGCCATCTGCGTCAGCAGCGCACCCTTGCCCGGAATCGGCTCGCCCAGAATCACGTCGAATGCGCTTACCCGGTCGCTGGCGACCATCAGCAGCCGGTCGGTGCCGACGGTGTAGTTGTCGCGCACCTTGCCGCGCGCGAGCAGGTGCAGACTGGCGATGGACGAGGTGTGAAGGGTTGAAGATGGCACAGTGGTCATAGCAGTTGCAAACGGTTATCTATTCGGGCGAGCAGAAGGAAGTCGCAGTCGGCATGCAAAAGAGGCTCACCCGACTCGATGGCGCAGGCAGCAATAAGGCAATCATTCGGGCTGCGAATGGTAACGCCCTGCCAGCGGCAGCGGGCGTAGAGCATGGCACCTTGCCGCGCCGCTTCGCGTGAATCATGCGCATCGAGCGTGCGCACACTGTCCAGCTCAGACTGTAAGCGTACAAAATGCTCGGGGCTGCGTGTCCCCTGAAGCAACTCCTGGTACACCGCGTCCGGCATGAACAAAGCTTCTCCGCTTTGCAATGCCCGACGCAGCCGCAGGTGTACCGTCGAGCCGGTGCCGCGAAAAAGCTCCACCCACGCCGACGTGTCGGCAATCATTAGCGCTTCTTGGCGCCGGGCTTTGCGGGGCGGGCTGCCGGATCAAGCGAGGCAGGTTGCGGCTCGGAAGCAATCGGATAAACAGCGCTGGGTTCGGCATAGCGCGGATGGATGAACAGTGCTTTGGGGTCGTAATCGTCGGCCAGCACGTCGCTTCCTTCCAACGCCAGCAAGCCCGAATAATCAGGCTTGCGTACGTACGCGCGCAAGGCGGCCTCAACGGCGCCTTTCTTGGTTTTTACCCGCGCCTTCGCCATCGCTTGGGCGATCAGGTCGTCATCTAAAACAATATTGGTTCGGGTGGACATTTGATACACCTTGAATGTGTATACGGATTATGTCACGAGGAGATAAGGCGCAGTCGCCCGGAGTTCCAGTGCCTCAATGCACCACTTG
>JANPFZ010000484.1:0-3842 GCA_031423655.1 Polaromonas sp. | reverse complement strand
GGGCAATACGAATACGGTTTCAACTTCGGGCCGCAGCTTGCGGTTCATCGCGGCCATTTGCGCTTCGTAGTCAAAGTCGGTGAGATTGCGAATGCCGCGCACGATGGCGGTGGCTTGGTGCGCGGTGCAGAAGTCGACGATGAGCCCGTCGAACGGCAGCACGCGGATATGCCCCATCGACATCGTGGCTTCGCACACCTGGTCAACCCGCTGCGCAAGACTGAACACGGTTTTTTTGTGATGCGCGGCGGCTACGGCAATGATGACCTGGTCGAACAGGCCAGCGGCGCGGCGCACCACGTCTGCATGGCCGAGCGTGAACGGGTCAAAGGTGCCGGAATAAACGGCTGTTCGTTGGGCTGGCGGCTGGGTCGAAGGCAGAGTCGGAGGCATTACGGAATTATGCCCCTGGGTACCCTGCAGCGGCATCACCCCAAGCGTGGCAGGGCCGCGTCAACTTAAGTGGTCGGCGTGTCGTCGGGGCTTGGCGCTGCAGCATCTGCCCTGACCATCAAATGAAAATGCACCGCCCCCGCTTTGCTGCTGCGATGAATCTGCAAACCCAGCGGCTGCAATTCTTCATCCGGCCACGTCCGGGGCGCTTCAAGATAAACCAGGCCGCTGGGTGCCAGTGATTTGGCGGCCGCGATCAGGGCCGACTCGAAAACTGGCGAATCGAAAGGTGGGTCAAGGAACACGAGCTGCATGCTGCCGGCGCTCAAGCGCTTCAGCGCGCTCAGCCCGTCGCCGCGCTCGATCCGCACTGCCTCTGATTTGAGCCGCGTTTTCAGCGCCTGCAATTGCGTGACCAGCGCTGCGTCTTGCTCGCAGAGCAACACCTCAACCGCACCGCGTGAAGCAGCTTCAAAACCCAAAACGCCGGTGCCGGCAAACACGTCGGCGCAGCGCCAGCCGGTCAGGTCTTGCCCAAGCCAGTTAAACAGGGTTTCGCGCACGCGGTCTGGCGTGGGGCGCAAGCCGGGGCGGTCTGGCACAGTGAGTTTGGTGCGTTTGTACAGGCCGCCGATGATGCGGATTTCGCCGGGCAGTTTGGCGTGCGGCTTGCCCTTGGGCAACGCGGGCGAACGGGCGCTGGGCGCCCGGACTGCCTTTTCTGGTGGTTTGTCTGTTGACCTGGCTGAAGGCGGTGGAAAGATTTTCATTGGCTTTGAATGGGACTGTCAGGGCGCGGCGCCGAGGATAACAGTCACCATTTTCTCAGGTTGCACCTTGCGCGCAAAGGCGGCCTTGATGTCGGCCAGCGTGACCTTGTCCACCTGCTTCGTCCAGGTGTCCAGGTAGTCCAGCGGCAGGTCGTTCCACGCGATGGCGGCGATGTTGTCTAGCAGTTTCCGGTTGCTGTCGATGCGCAGCGCGAAGCCGCCGATCAGGTTGTCTTTGGCCCCCTGCAACTCGGCTTGCGTCGGGCCGCTGGTCACAAAATCACCCAGCACCTGGCGCACTACGCCGAGTGCCTGCGCGGCCTGGTCGGGCCGCGTCTGCAGGCCGACGGTAAAACTGCCCGCGTGCAGGCCGGGTGAAAAATAGCTCGAAACGCCGTAGGTCAGGCCGCGTTTTTCTCGCACTTCGGTTGTCAGGCGTGAGACAAAACCGCCGCCGCCCAAAATGTAGTTGCCGACAAACAGCGCGAAGTGATCGGGGTCATTGCGCCGGTAGCCGGGCTGGCCCATCAGCACCTGCGCCTGCGCGGAATCAAAGGCGATGCGTTTTTCAAGTGGCTGCAAAAGCGGCGCCACTTCGGCCACCGAAGCCAGCGGTGGCAATGCATTGCAGGCTTGTTGCGGCAGGCGCGCCAACAGGCGCGTGGCCATCGCGTCGGCCTGTGCGCGCGTCACGGCGCCGACCATGCTGATGCGTGCCCGGCACGCCACCACGCCAGCGGCATGCGCGGTGCGCATGTCGGCCACGCTGATGCGCTGCAGCGTCTGCGCGGTGGACTCGTAGCCGTAGGGGTGGCTGCCAAACACCGCTTCGTTGTAGGCGCGGCCGGCCAGCGTGGCAGGCCGGGTATTGGCCTCCTTCATCGAGGCTTCAATTTTCTGACGCTCGCGCTGCCACACCGCGTCGGGGAAAGCCGGCTCGGCGATTTGCCGCGCCGCCAGCGCCACGGCTTTGGCCAACAGATCAGGCTCTGTCAATGAACGCAGTGAAAAGCTCAAACGATCAGAGCCCGCGCTGGCGCCAAACTGCGCACCCAGATCAGCCCAGGCTTCACTCAGTGCGTTTTCATCGAGCGCTGCATCGTCTTTCTCAAGACGAACGCCCTTGCCCAGCATGCTGGCGGTAACGCTGGCCAGGCCCACCTGCGCGGGCGGGTCCCGGCGGCCACCGGCGTCGAAATCAATCTGCACGTCGACCATCGCAATCGCCGGGCTTTCGACCAGGTACACGCGCGCGCCATTGGGCTGCGTCCAGGTCTGGATCGGTATGGCGGCGGTCACAAAGCCTGAAAAAAGGGCAATATTTAAGCAAAATATACCTGTAGCCCATGTATTTCGTGCGCGAGTAGCTATGCTTTTAATAGCAATCATGAAGGTATCCAAAAGTGAGTTTGATTGCTGGTCAGATCAATGACGGCTTGCCGCAGCCGGTATGCGCGGCTTGCGGTTCGGGTCAATGGGCTGCGGCAGCAGTGTGGCCATGGTCATCTGGTCGTCGCCAAAATATTTGGCGGCTACGGCCTGCACTTCGGCACTGGTGATGGTGCGCAGTGCAGCAATCACGCGGGTGCTGGTGTCTGGCGGCATGCCCTGCACCCAGTTGGAGCCCAGTTCACGCGCCTGGCTGAAAACCGAGTCGAGCTTGTAGGTCTCACTTGCTACCCACTGGGTTTTGACGCGGTTGAGTTCGGCTTCGCTGACGCCGTTTTTGGCGACCAGCGCGACCTGCTGGCGGAGCGCCACGGCGACCTGTTGCGCGGTTTTTCCATCGGCCGGAACACCGTCAAGCATGAACACCTGCGGGCCACGGCCGAACAAGGCGCTCGATGCGCCAGCACTGTCAGCCAGACGCCCTTCGCCCTGCGACAACGCGCGGTCCAGGCGGGCACCGCTGTAGCCGTCAAGCACGGCCGACAGCACCGTCAACGCCAGCGCATCGCGGCTGCCGGATGCGGGCGCGCCCGCCGTCAGCGGCGCAGCCACAGCGGCCAGATCAGACGCCAGCAGCTGCGGCACCTTGAACGACATGCCGACGTAAGCCTGACTGGCCTGGCCCTTGAAATCGAGTTGCCGCAAGCCAGTCTGATCGGGCTCCAGACGCGGCTTGCGCATCGGCACCGGCCGCGCAGCAATCGGGCCGTAATATTTCTCGGCCAGTTGGCGCGCCTGCGCTACATCGACATCGCCGGCAATCACCAGCGCCGCATTGCCGGGCACATACCAGCGCTTGTAAAAGTCGCGCAAATCGTTCGGCGTCATCGCGTCAAGGTCGCTCATCCAGCCGACGATGGGGCGGCGATACGGCGATGCGGTGAACATCATTGCCGTGGCCTGCTCGTACATCATGGCGCGCGGCGACTCTTCGGTGCGCGAACGGCGCTCTTCCTTCACCACCTCGATCTCGCGCTTGAACTCGTCGTCGGCCCACTGGTTGTTGGCGAAGCGGTCTGCCTCGAGCTTCATCACGTCTTCGAGTTTGCTGGATGGAATCTGCTGATAGTAGCCGGTGCTGTCGCGGCTGGTGAAAGCGTTTTCTCGCCCGCCCAGTGCCGCTACGCGGCGCGAAAATTCGCCGGGTTTGACGGTCGGCGTGCCCTTGAACATCATGTGCTCCAGCGCATGCGCCACGCCGGAGGTGCCGTCCACCTCGTCCATGGACCC
>JANPFZ010000483.1:0-2875 GCA_031423655.1 Polaromonas sp. | reverse complement strand
TCGAACGGCCTGGCCGGCATGGATGCGCGCATGAAAATCAATTCACCGCTGCATGTGCGCCACATCGAAAACCTGGCCAACATGTCGAAGCAGGGCCTGTTCGTCTACAAGGGCCGCGGCAACGTGCCCGAGGCCAGCTTCGTGTCCGGCGAATGCGCCATGATGACCACATCGTCAGGCTTCTACGGCAACGTCGCCAAGAACGCCAAATTTGGCTACGGCCTGTCGGCTTTGCCTTATTACCCCGATGTCGCCGGCGCGCCGCAAAACACCGTGATCGGCGGCGCCAGCCTGTGGGTCATGTCGTGCAAAAAAGCCGAAGAATACAAAGGCGTAGCCGCTTTCTTCAACTACATCTCCAGCCCCGAAGTGCAGTCGGCCAGCCACAAGCGCACCGGCTATTTGCCAGTCACGACGGCGGCCTACCAGCTCACCGACAAGAGTGGCTTCTATAAAGAAAAGCCGGGTACCGACGTGGCCGTGACCCAGATGATCCGCAAAGTCACCGACAAGAGCCGGGGTATTCGCCTGGGCAATTATGTGCAGGTGCGCGCAATTGAAGACGAAGAACTCGAGCAGGTCTGGAGCGGCAAGAAAACCGCGAAGGAAGCGCTGGACGCGATCGTCAAGCGCGGCGACGAACAGCTCGAACGTTTCCAGAAAGCCAACAAGGGCTAAGCGAAACCCGCGCAACGCGCAAGCATGCTACTATTTTTATAGCTACTCGCGCAGGTATTACCTGGGCTAGAGGCCAATTTCACTATAAAAACGACCGCAATTCACTGAATTGCGGTCACTGTCCGGGCCTTCTGCCGCCCGCTTGAGGAGTTCATGGAAAAACGCGTTCTGTTCCGCTCGGCCTGGCTGCCGTGGCTGCTGCTGGCGCCGCAGGTCATTGTGATCAGCGTGTTTTTCTTCTGGCCCGCCGCGCAGGCCCTGTTGCAGTCGTTTCAGGTGCAGGATGCCTTTGGCACGTCAACCGAATGGGTCGGGCTGGCGAATTTTGAGCAGCTCTTCAACGACCCGGGCTACCTCGAATCGTTCAAGACCACGGCAATTTTCTCGATTCTGGTCGCGGTGCTGGGCATTGGTATATCCCTGGGCCTGGCGGTATTTGCCGACCGCATCATCAAAGGCGCGCTGTTTTACAAGACCTTTCTGGTCGTGCCCTACGCTGTGGCGCCCGCGGTGGCCGGTGTGCTGTGGGTGTTCATGTTTTCGCCGTCGCTGGGTGTGGTGGCCTATGCGCTGGGGCAGATTGGGATCAACTGGAACCACCTGCTCGACGGCGGCCACGCGATGACGCTGATCGTGATGGCGTCGGTGTGGAAGCAGATTTCGTACAACTTCCTGTTTTTTCTCGCGGGGCTGCAGTCGATTCCGAAATCACTGATCGAAGCCGCCGCGATTGACGGAGCGCGGCCATGGCGGCGCTTCTGGACGATTCAGTTCCCGCTGCTGTCACCGACCACGTTTTTTCTGCTGGTGATCAACATGGTCTATGCGTTTTTTGACACCTTCGCGATCGTCGATGCGACCACGCACGGCGGGCCAGGGCAGGACACGTCGATCCTGGTCTACAAGGTGTATTACGACGGCTTCAAGGCGATGGACCTGGGCGGCTCCGCCGCGCAATCGGTCGTGCTGATGGCGATCGTGATCGTGCTGACCGTTTTGCAATTCCGCTACGTGGAAAAGAAGGTGAATTACTGATGGTGGAGCGCAGTCCTTTTCTGAAGTTTCTGGCCCATGCCGTGATGATCCTCGGCGTGCTGATCGTCGCCTTCCCGCTGTATCTGGCGTTTGTGGCATCCACCCACACCGCGCAGGAAATTGTGCAGGCGCCGATGCCGCTGTTACCGGGCAGCCACCTGTGGGAAAGCTACTCCAAGGCGCTGCAGGGCGGAGGCAGCGGGGCCGGCTCCACCGCTCCCGTCGCCCGCATGATGTGGGTCAGCCTGGTCACTGCCCTGGTCATTACCTTCGGCAAGATCACGATTTCGCTGCTGTCGGCGTTTGCCATTGTCTACTTCCGCTTCCCGTTCAAGGGCTTCTTTTTCTGGGCGATTTTCATCACGCTGATGCTGCCGGTCGAGGTGCGCATCGGCCCGACTTATCAGGTGGTGTCAGACCTGGGCATGCTCAACAGCTACGCCGGTCTGACGATTCCGCTGATTGCGTCAGCCACCGCGACGTTTCTTTTCCGCCAGTTTTTTCTGACGGTGCCGGACGAGCTGGTCGAAGCCGCGCGCATGGATGGCGCCGGGCCGATGCGCTTTTTCAAGGACATCCTGCTGCCGCTGTCGAAAACATCAATTGCCGCGCTCTTTGTCATCCAGTTTATCTACGGATGGAACCAGTACCTCTGGCCGCTGCTGGCCACCACGACTGAGGACATGTACCCGGTCGTTATCGGCATCAAACGCATGATTGCCGGTGGTGATTCACAAAACGAATGGAACGTCGTCATGGCGACTGCGATTCTGGCAATGTTGCCGCCCGCTTTTGTGGTGGTACTGATGCAGAAGTGGTTTGTCAAGGGGCTGGTGGATACCGAGAAGTAATCGAAAAACATGGCATCAATAACTTTTAATAACATCATCAAACGCTACGGCAGCGGCAAGCATGCGGTGCAAGTGCTGCACGGCGTCAGCGCCGAAATCGCCGACCACGAATTCATCGTCATCGTTGGCCCGTCGGGCTGCGGCAAATCGACGCTGCTGCGCATGGTCGCGGGGCTCGAGGAAGTCACTGACGGGCAGATTTCAATTGGCAGCAAGGTCGTCAATGACCTGGAGCCGGCTGAGCGGGACATCGCGATGGTGTTCCAGAACTACGCGCTGTACCCGCACATGAGCGTGTTCGACAACATGGC
>JANPFZ010000482.1:0-4665 GCA_031423655.1 Polaromonas sp. | reverse complement strand
GCACTAAGCTGGTTCGAGCGGGCTTTCGGTGGCTTACGGGAAAAGTTCAGAAACATCCATGCTGCAATGACTGCATAGAGCCAACCCGCACCGATTAGCGGATGCGCCAAAAAATCTTCGGGGGTCCGAGTTGCGATGCTGTAGCCAGTCGCGAGACCGGCAGGGACTGCTATGTAAAAGCCATCAGCGCTTCGCCTCAGCTTTGAAAATCGTGTTTCGGCTATCAAAATTGCTTCCTGTTGGAAGCCGACATTGGAGCATAGGTACACCGAAACCGCGAAAAACGAAAGGTTACCCGAGCGCAGAAAAACTAGCTGGCAGCGCAGCGCTGACCTTTTGTTATGCTCCGCTCCGACTGTGTCACTCCCGAGTCACACTGCGCCTTCTCTCTCTCCTTTGAAACGGGATCAAAATGGAATCTTCGAATCTCTCCGTTTCCGCCAGTGCATCCAATAAAAGCCGCCTTCGGGCGGCTTTTTGCTTTTCGGCTCGCTGGTTGATGCCGCCTTTTGCTGGGTAAACGATCAGGGTCAGCGAGCTGGTTTGTCAGGAAAATAAGGACCGCGAGGCCGATGGAAACTGGATAGGTTTTCGTTTTCCGGCATCCATCTTTTACGCTCTTTCCCGAAAGGCATTCCATGAAAATTTCCCTCATCATTAGCGCTGCGTTACTGGGCGCCGGTCTGGCCACCACCGCCGGTGCCCAGACGCTGCAAAAAGTCGCCGACGCCAACAAGATCAGCGTGTCCTACCGCGAGGCGTCGGTGCCGTTCAGCTACCTGATCGGCTCCAAAACGGCCATCGGCTTTTCAGTCGAGCTGACGGAAGCCGTTATCGATGACGTGCGCAAGAAAATCAAAAAGCCGAATCTTGAAGTGAACTACATGGCGGTGACGTCGCAAAACCGGATTCCGTTGATGGTCAACGGCACCATCGACCTGGAATGCGGCTCGACGACCAACAACTCCACGCGGGCGAAAGACGTCACTTTTTCGACAAATATTTTCTATACCGGCACGCGTCTGCTGACCAAAAAGGATTCGGGCATCAAGAACTACGCCGACCTGGCTGGCAAGACCGTTGCAAGCACCACCGGCACGACGAACGCGCAGGTGATTCGCAAGTACAGCGCCGACAAAAAACTCGACATGCAGATTGTTCTGGGCAAGGACCACGACGACTCCTTGCTGCTGGTAGAAAACGACCGTGCCAAGGCGTTTGCGATGGATGACATTCTGCTGTTCGGCCTGCGCGCCAATAGCAAAAACCCGGCTGCGCTTGAGGTGGTGGGTGATTCAATTCAGGTCGAACCCTACGCCTGCTTTATCCGCAAGGATGACCCCGAGTTCAAGAAGCTGGTGGACGGCACGCTGTCACGCCTGATGAAGAGCGGCGAATTCAATCGCCTGTACACCAAATGGTTTATGTCGCCGATTCCGCCAAAGGGCGTGAATTTGAACCTGCCGATGTCAGCCGACTTGAAGGACAACCTGAAGGCGATGAGCGACAAGCCGGCGATGTGATGGATGCGGCGGCGCGCGAGTTGGATCGCGCGCCGTCAATGCGTTAAACCAGCCCCTGAAACGTCGCAAAGCGCACTTCCAAGACAAAAAGTGCTTCCAGCCCGTGTAATACTTGCGCAAGCAGCTATAAAAAACATAGCGAGTGTTCTATTGCGCTAGTCCGCTGACGCACTCCAGCGGCTGTTCCATGCAATGTTTTGAGCCTTCTCGATATCACGCCGGTCCCGCTTCGTCGGCCGGCCGTGGTCGTGCGCGGCAGCCGGGTCGTTGTTCAGCCGGCGCTGCTCGGCTGCTGCTTCCCGCAGACGAATGCTCTCAGGCGTTTCTTCATAAAGCTGCTGCGCTACCGGCGCCGCGCCGCGCTGGCTGCTGATGCCGCGCACCACCAGCGTGCGAGTTACCGGGCCTTGTCGCAAGGCCACGGTGTCGCCCACTTTCACTTCGCGCGCCGGCTTGGCTTCCTGGTCGTTGACGAGAACGCGCCCCTTGCTGATTTCTTCCACAGCCAGTGAACGGGTCTTGAAGAAGCGGGCGGCCCAGAGCCATTTGTCAATGCGTAATTTTTCCATCAACTACTATTTTGAACCAACAGTGGCGGCGCTGCAGCCACGGGCAAACGTACCGTGGCGTCCAGCCCGGCAACCCGGCCCTGCACAAGCCGGTTCTCCAGCGAAATCGTGCCGCCCAGCGCATCGACGATTTCGCTGCAGATGGCCAGACCCAGGCCCGAGCCGTAGCCGACCCGGCCAGCCGAAAACGGTTGAAAAAGGCGCGTGGCCAGCTCAGCCGAAATACCGGTGCCACTGTCGGTAATCGTCATGGCAGCGAAGCGGCTGTCGCGAACGATGTGTACCCGGAGAGTGCCGCCGGCGGGCGTGTGCGCAATCGCGTTGTGCAACAGATTGCGCGTCAGCTCTGTCAGCATCCAGTCGTGCGACTCGACAGCGGCGGCCTCGGTTTCGATGGAAAAGTCGATGTCTTTGGCGGCGATCAGCGGCGACAGATCAAGCGCCACCGATCGCGCTACCTGTGCCAGGTCGATGGCCTTCAAATCAACTTGCTGGCGCAGCTGCTCGACTTTGGCCAGCGACAGCATCTGGTTGGCCAGCACGGTGGCGCGGTCAACGGTCTGGTTTATTTCGCCCAGGGCGCTGTTCGCGTCGATGTCGCCGCGCAATGCGGACTGCACCTGCACCTTCAGCACCGCCAGCGGTGTGCGCAGCTGGTGCGCCGCGTCACGCACGAAGCGCTTTTGGTTGTGCAGCAGATGCTGCAGCCGCGCCATGACGGAATTGGTGGCATCGACCAGCGGCAGCAGTTCGCGCGGTGCGTCGGGCGCAGCGATGGGCGTCAGATCGCCCTCGGCTCTAGCCTGCAGGCGGGCGCTGAGGGCCCGGACCGGCCGCGTAGCGCGCTGAACCACGACAACGGCGACCAGCGCAATCACCAGCACCAAGATCGCCTGGCGCCACAGCGTGTCGATGAGTATCTTGCCTGCCAGTGTCTGCCGCAGCTCCAGCGTTTCTGCGACCTGAATCACGGCCATGGCGCGCCCCTGCGGGCTGGCGACCGGCTGCAGCAGCACGGCGACGCGAACGGCTTCGCCTTGATACATATCGTCGTAAAAATCAACCAGTGCAGCGTATGGTGGTTTCGCCGGAATCTGGCCGCGCCAGAAAGGCAGTTGCGCAAAACCCGAGACCATCTCGCCGTTCAGACTTGAGACGCGGTAGAACAGGCGGCTCTGGTTGTCGGCCTCAAACGCTTCCAGCGCGGCGTAGGGCACGGTCACCTTCAGCTCGGACTGTTCGTCATAGCCGCTGACATCGAGCTGCTCGCCAATCGATTTGGCCGATGCCAGCAGCGTGCGGTCATAAGCCGTATTGAGCGCGGCAAAAGTCTGCCGGTACAGGCTGAAGGTGTTGATGATGACGAGCAGGCAAACCGGAATCAAAATCCCGACGAGGAGGTAGCGTCTCAAGGATGTCGCTCTTTCACGGTCAACGCGAATGTCATCCTTGCTCACGCGTCCACCTTCAGCAGATAGCCGAGCCCGCGCAGCGTCATCAGCGTCACACCAGTGCGCACGAGTTTTTTGCGCAGCCGGTACACCACCACTTCCACGGCTTCGTACTGCACGTCCGCCTCGCCGGGGAAGACGAGTTCAAACAACTTTTCTTTTGCCACCGCGTGGCCGGGCCTGGCCATCAATGCCTGCAGCAAGGCCTGCTCGCGCGGCGTCAGGTCCATCACGAGGCCTTCATGGTAAATTGCGCCGCTCTCTTTTTCGTAGCGCATACCGCCCACAATAAGCGGGCTGGCATCGGTTTTCATCTGAAGGTTCGGCTCAGGCCGGGAACGGCGGCGGTCAAGGGCCCGCAAGCGCGCTTCGAGTTCGTCCAGGTCAAACGGCTTGGGCAGGTAATCGTCAGCGCCCAAATTCAAGCCCATGATGCGGTCGCCGACGGTGCCGCGCGCCGTCAGAATCAGCACCGGCGTAGCCAGGCCACTTCGCCGCGCATGCTCCAGCACTTGCAGGCCATCGAGGTTGGGCAGGCTCAGGTCGAGCACGACGACATCCGGACGCATGGCCGTCCACTGGGCGAGGGCCAGCGCGCCATCGATGCAGCCCTGCACCTCAATGCCGCGCCGGCTCAGGGCGCGTTGCAAGGCCTTTTGCATCGACGCATCGTCTTCGATCAACAGCAGTTTCAAGGCCGGCAGCATGGGCAGGACGTTAGCACTTTCATTAGCACTTCCCCTCATGCTTGCTGACAGCTGTTTGACAGCCGCAAGGCGCATGATCGACGTGTTATCAAATTGGTGATCTTCCCTGCTGATCCATTTTTCCAAGGAGACAGTTCATGCGTCGCGATACCTTCCTCAAATCCCTCGCGGCCCTGGCCGCCAGCGGAGCATTTCCGCTTTCAGCGCTGGCCGCAGCCAACGTCAAGATGATGATTCCCGCCAACCCCGGCGGCGGCTGGGAGACCACTGGCCGCGCCCTGGGCAAGGCGCTGCAGGAGTCCGGCGCGGCCGACACTGTGACCTTCGACAACAAGGGCGGTGCCGCCGGTGCGCTGGGCCTGGCGCAATTCGTCAACGCCAACAAGGGCGACGGCAACGCCCTGATGGTGATGGG